>DASSHD010000184.1:0-23123 GCA_035693085.1 Hanamia sp.
TGTTATGAAAAATAAGATTGTGTTCATTCGCAGGAAAAAGTTTTTGCATTACGGAATTGATAAGTTCATTCATATCCGTCCAGTCTGATTTAGGTTTCAACATCCCGCTTTCGAGGCGGCTCATATTCAGGATATTCTCCACCTGGCGGTTAAGACGGTTTCCTGCAATAGCAATTTCGTTTAATAGCTCAGTTTGGTTAGTTACAGAAAGTTTTTCTTTACTTTCTTTGAGCATATCAACAGAACCAAGTATCGTAGCAATTGGTGTTCGCAATTCGTGCGAAAGAGAATTAAGCAAAGTATTATAGAGCTTCAACTCTTTTTCTTTTTCTTCTTTGTCCCTTGCTTTTTTCTCAGCTTCGCGGATTTTAAAAGTCAGCACCGCATTTACCAAAGCAATAACGAAATACAAAAGAAACATCAGCGCATCTTCCGTATTGCCAATGTTAAACGTAAATAAAGGAGGAATAAAAAAGAAGTTCCAAATCACGGCACTCAACACAGCCGCAAGTAGTACCGGTAGAATTTCAAAAAGCATCGCAACAACTGAAACGGTCATCAGGAGTATCAATGCAACAACTTTGTAGTCCACAAAGTTTTTGAAAGCGAAGCAGATAAGTGATACCGCAAGCACCAGCAATGCACTTAAAAAATATTGCGTTTGAGTCGGTAATTTTCTCCTACTGATCCGTTTCACGTTTGCTTTATTTAGTATAAAAGTAGTGATAAGGATATAAAGATTTCGTAAAGAATGGAATTGATTTTTCTTATGAGAAACACTTACTGTGGCTAAAAGTTTTTTACATTCTATATCAAAAAATTAGTTGAATAATTGATATTCAAAGTTTAGTATAATATTTTCAGATTATGCATTCTATAAAATTGGAAGACCATTTCCCGCTATCTTAAAAGGGAAAAAGTATTAAATCAAAATTGTCTAATGCCATAAAAGAAAATATCCCCAATGATTTTGACCGGAAAATTAAGTAGCGTTGCCTTTTGCTTTCAAATAGTGAAAGGGAATTAATATGAAATGCGGCCTCGATTATTTATTAATCTTTCCTTTTGGCTAAGGCTCGGAAATAGAGTAAATCAACAAATTCTGTGGATTTTTATTTTGATCCTTTTGCTAATGGGATTAGAAAGCAAAATGTTTGCAGCGTATAAAGCTGTGTAAATAAGAGAACTGCAAAGAGAAAATACTTTTCTCATTGCCTAAAATTTTGTGTCCGGCAATTTCTGTTAAAATTTGAATCGGTGTATTACGTGTATTAGCACACGTAAATTACGATTGTTTGTCATTGACTTAGAAACTCCAACCTCAGTTCAAAACCTTCTCATTTATTTTTTACTTTCGGCAGGCATCAGATACCCTTTTTCGATGAAAGACATAAAAGTTAATAAAGCGCCCCAATGGTAAAAATCATCAGCGCTCCCTACATCATCTCCCTGGCCTGTTGTGGCATTATAGTTTTCATAAATAGAACCGTCTTCATTCCACGATTTCATCAATAAAGCTTTTGATTTATCAACTAATGCTTTTTGAGCTTCGGGTAGTTCATAATTTTGCATCCCAAGGAAAACCAAAAAATTCATAGGCGCCCAAATTCTTCCTCTCCAATAATCATTATCTTTAAAAGCAGGATCATCGCGGGCAATGGAAGGCATTATGTATGTTCCGTAAAATTCATTGGGGTTAAAGAAATGTTTTTTCATCATGATCTCTGCCTGCTGTTGCGAACAAACTTTTGCCAACATAGGATAAAAATTAGTAGGCGAAAGGCGGTACGATTTCTCGCCGTTATCAAGCCGCTTATTAAGAAATATTCCTACACTATCGTCCCACAGGCTCTTTAATTTTTCTCCGTATTTTTCCGACCGCTCTTTCAGTTCCTTTTCATCTGATTTTTTCCCCAGGGCACCTGCTATACCTGCAAGGGAATTGCAATCCATAACATAGAGACTCATGAGGCCCACGTCGGCATATTCCATCGTTCCGGTCTTTTTATTAAACGGAACATCATCATACATAGGAGAATTATCCAGTCCTGATTCATATTTGGCCCCCTGCATGGTATTGATACTGTTATCAGGATGGTATAAATTTTCAGGTACCTTATCAGAGCCCCAGGCAAGATAACCATCCACATCCCGGTGTTTAGGCCACCAGCGATTCCAAGTAAGTAATTCATTATAGACTTCTTCCAAAAACCATTTCTCACGATAATGATTGTAAATAGCCAATATAACGGTGCTGCCTATTGGCGGTTGTGAGCGATCCCATGATGAATAATCAAAAGGCGCCTGGAAGTTTGGAATAAATCCAGCAGGGGTAATCGCTTTTGTAATTTCAATAGCATTTGCATACGCCAGGTCTTTATCAAAAAGAGAAAGCATGTAACTTGCGAAATAAGTATCCCAATCGAATAAAACAAATCCACCCCAGCCTTTGCTCCAGTTTCTGCTTACCGGTGAAATGACACGATGATTCGGTGCATCATAAATGATATTCCAGGCAAGAATAGTTTGCATGGCTTTAAAAGGTTGTGCCAGATCTCCATATTGAGCAACTCTCTTTTCCTGTTCTGTTCTCTTATTCTCAATAATATTTTTGATTTCATTGAGGGTTCTTTTTTTACCGGAATAAATACCTACTTCCTTTTTAAGCGGAACGATTATAAACGGCTCCGTACTGGTTATATACGCATCTTTAACCGGTTGCTCTGTAGTTCCAACTGAAATGTTACGTGTTGGGAATTGGCCAATAATAGTATTATCCTTTTTACCGATAACGCCGTTGCTTCCCCAGAGCAATCCAGCTTCAATAACCAATTGATTCTTTGAATCTTGTTTGGGGGAAACGAGTATCAATTCGTCATTTCCATCAGTAGCGCTCTGAACTTCATAAACTTCATTCATGTAGGTAAGTTTAAGACTGGTATAACTGCCATCATCCGCACGTAATCCCAGGCTCACCTTTTCGGGCCTTTTGGCAAATTTAGAAGCCTTCAATATTTCTTTTAAATAATCACTTTGTCCGGGAGAAGAGATACACAGATTTATTGAAAATCCTTCAGGTAAAAGGACATGAGTCATCTCACTGTTATTATACCAGGTGTTCCAACCCTTACCCAGGTTTTCCTGAAGTTCCCTGTATTCCTTCGTTCTGATATTGCGGGATACAGTCTGGCCTTTTATATTACTTCCCGTTATAAATAGCAACGTAATTATCAATACGTATTTTTTCATTTACTTTTATTTTAATTGATCTGTTTAGTATTTTATTTATAATCTAAAACAGAGAAGGTTAAAAGGTTTGTTACACTTAAGAATCTTATATCCGCCAACATCTCTTGCATGAAAAATTTCCAGGAAGCAGTTTAAAATTAGAATTTTTATTCTCCGGATAAACCGTTCATGCACACGGGCTACTTTTAAACGAATAAGAAATTCATGGAATCAATTTTTAAAAGCTTTTAAGTATCCAAATAGTTTTATTCCGTCCCAACTGCCCCATTGATTTGCAATACCACTACAGACGCTATTGGGTCCGGGCTCTTTTTGGGGAGGTGAATTACAAGATTTCCTTCATCTTTGGTGGTGGCAAGTTGGTGTTTTGGATTAGCCAACAGGTAAGCCTTTACTATCTTGTTTTTCATTGGGACTGTTATTTTTCCATCCTGTGGCCATTGGGTAACTTCCAAAAAAACCTTACCGGGTTTTTCGGTGGCATAACCAAAGGGAAGTGCGGTGTTAAATGGAGTTCTGCGTGAACCATAAATAGCTTCGCCATTCACTTTGAGCCATTTGCCCATAGCCATTAAACGATCTACTTCGGGTTGCGGAATAATGCCTGCGCCGGTAGGTCCCACGTTTAACAGGAAGTTGCCACCGCCACTGGCACAATGAATTAAATTAGTGATTAGGGTAGTATCAGATTTCCAGGTGTCGTCGCCTGCTTTGTATCCCCAGGTATCATTAATTGTCATGCAGGTTTCCCAGGGCCCGGGCAAACCGCGTACAGGAATCTTTTGTTCGGGCGTACCATAATCTCCTACATCAAATCCGAGCCTGTTATTTATAATGATAGATGGATTAATACTATGAATGTAATTATATATTTCGTGTGCATCATCTGCGTTCCATCCTTTTAACCAACCCCCGTCAAACCAAACCAGATTTGTATGGTATTGCGAAATCAGTTCATGAAGTTGTTGTTTCACATAGTGAATATATCTGGCAGGTTCTGTAAGCGTAGTAGGATTATAAGTTGGTTTTAATGCATTAGTATCTGCTGCCTGCTGAAAAGGAGTGTGCCAGTCCATTATAGAATAATAAGTGCAATACCTGATACCATCTTTCTTACAAGCCTTACTTAATAAAGCCATCGGGTCTTTATGCCAGGGTGTGGCATCAACAATATTGTATTTGGTAGCCTTTGTATTGAACATGCAAAAACCATCATGATGTTTGGTAGTAATTACAATATATTTCATCCCTGCTTTCTTCGCAATTTCTACCCATTGCGAAGCATTAAAATCAACCGGATCAAATTTCTTGGCCAGTTTTTCATATTGTTCGCGGGGAATATGAGCATCGGTCATTATCCATTCACCAGCGCCTTTTGTAGGTTTACCATCCCATTCTCCTGCAGCCTCGCTGTATAATCCCCAATGTATAAACATCCCGAAGCGGGCGTTTTCCCACCAATTCATATCAGAAGTGGTTTTGTGAATAGAAGCGGTTTTTGACTGGGCTTGTAAAGTGGAGGAATGAGAAACGATACCAGTGATACATAATGTTAGGATCAATACCCTGATACTGGCTGCTTTTGCTTTTTTGTTCATTTTGTTATAGTATTAATTGTAATTATTTTTAAACATTAAATGTAGGCATTTAAAAAATTTCTACTTATTACCGGTTTTTAATTCAGAAAAGAATTTCCGGTGAAATGGCACCTGCCAGGAAGCAGAAATATATATTTCAGGTTCATAAGTAAATATACAAATCTCTTATTATTAGCAGCGCTATTTGTGCTACTATATGGAAAGCGGATGCTTATGCTAACTTACAAACTTCAACCTCATATCATTTGCATAAATGAAAATGGCGATAAAATTTTAATTTTTTTGGGATAATCAAATTTTATTTCCAGTTATAGTTTGGACTGGCACCCATTTCAAAAACTAATTTATGGCCATTAATGATTTGTTGATGACTGATAAAAGGTGTATTAAGCAGTATCCCGTCAAGCGAAACTTTCTGAATGTATTTGTTTTGTTCCGAAAGATTTTGTGCTACAATTTTAAAAACTCTTTCCTTTCCTCCAGCCTTAAAATGTAAAGTGAGCTCAGGAAATTGCGGAGCACCGATTGCATACATTCCTGACGCAGGAGTAACCGGGTAGAACCCCATCACACCAAATATATACCATGCGGCCATTTGCCCGCAATCTTCATTTCCATTAATGCCAATCGGATTATTTCTATAATTTTCAGTTGTATGTTTTCTTACTAATTCCTGCGTCTTCCACGACTCCCCGCAATAATCATAGAGATAATCGTAATGATGTCCAGGCTCATTATCATGACGATAATGGTTGCCGTTAAAATTTTCATCAAGTTTCGTAGCAAATTTTTCTTTTCCTCCCATCATATCTATCATACCTGGTACATCATGCATCGCGCCAAAAGCATAAGTCCAATAATCTCCTTCAGTGAAGCCATCCCAATCCCCTTTTTCATTTTTGGAATCGAACTTCCCGTTTAACTTTCGCGGTAGCATAAATCCTTCCGAAGCATTGTACAGGTTTTTATAATTTTTACTTAACCTCAGTAGTTTTTCGTAGTCACTGGTTTTTCCCAAAGCTTTTGCAAATTGTGCAACTGAATTATCATCAATACAGTATTCGATAGTGCGCGATACAGATTCGGCGGTTTTATCTACCGGCACGTATCCGATCTTTTTAAAGTAGGTGAGTCCGGCTTCCGCTTCATAGCCAGTCCACAAATCTCTGTCGCCATAACGTAAAATGGTATCGTCATTTGGTGGAACCATTACATCTTTTAATACCGCTTTATAAGCGAGATTAACATCGAATCCACGGAATCCTTTTATGTAGGCATCTGCAATAACATCATCCGCATGTGTACCAATCATTATATTTGTTTCAGCAGGATTAGGCCACATCGGCAATCTTCCCCCTTCCTTAAACATTTGCAACATGGCTGTTATTATTGGGTTGATGCGATCAGGCTCGGTAAATATCAATAACGGGTGAAGCGCCCTGAAGGTATCCCACAACGAAAAGTCAGTGTATGACCCACCGTTATGAATTTTGTCATCGAATGCGCTATAGTATCTTCCATGCTCTGACATTTCACGGGGAAACTGCATGGTATGAAACATGGCAGTATAAAAAATGGTTTTCTGATCTTCAGTAGCACCATTAACTTTAATACGGCTCAGGTTTTTTTGCCATTCACTGCGGGTTGATTGCACCAGGGTATTGAAACTTTTACCTTTTAATTCTATTTCAAGATTTTTTCTTGCCTGTTCAATACTGATAAACGAAGTGGCAATGCGCACCCGGACTTTTTCGTTCTTTCCCGTCTCAAAACCTACGTACGCTCCCATTCTTGTTCCATATTGATCCACAGATGATGGATTAATGGTATCTCCATCCCAGGTGCCGAATGATTTGAAAGGCTTATCAAATTGTATCACGAAATAACCTTTAAAATTTGGAAGCGGCGGCCCAATTTGTGCAGACATTCTATCCGGATTATACCCGGTGATTTCATTTTTTTCTTTATTGACTTTTACATAACCTCTCAACGTTTTTATTCTTTGTTCATAGTCGTTTGCCCAATCCTTTAATTCGGGATTTAAATCAATTCCCTGGATAATAATGTGCGCATTTTGCGAAGCAGGAAAAGTAAATTGAAGAATGGCGCATCTTGAAGAAGCAGCTATTTCTGATTGAATATGTTTATTATTTCCTGCGTTAAGAATAACGGAATAATAATAAGGAGTTGATTTTTCGTTTTTGTGGCTAAACGATAACGCCCTCTCTTTAGGTAGTACTTTAAGTTTTCCAATCTGGGGCATTACTGAAACATAGCCATAATCTCCCATCCAAACGGTGGGTTGGTGCGAAGCCAGGAAGCCAATGATACTGGTATCTTCATAATAATAATTCATACGGCTCATCTTGCTCTCGCCGGTTTGAGCAACAAGGTTTGTCATAGCAAATGGCGGTCCCACACAAGGCATCGTACCTCCACCATCCAAACCTTTGGCAAAGCCGGTAGCGGCTGTTCCAATAAGCGGGTTTACATAATCCACTTCCTGTTTCCCGGTTACCTGTTTTTGGCTAAAACAATTTGAAACAAGTAAAAGAAATAAGCTAAATAATATTGATTTTTTTTTCATGAATGCCGGTTATTGATAGACTTTATCTGTTTAATTTAAGAGGGAGTAAATCTTATTTGGTTATATCAAAAATAATAAACATCGTTGTACCAAAAAGAAAAAAGATGCTTTCCAAATTGTCGCACTGTGGTCCGCTCCGGTTGGTATCTCTCCAACCGGCAATAGCATTGGGCGCAGGCAATCACATATTTCAATCCCGTACTTATTTTATTGAAGCGATGCGAATGGTGATTCTAAAAGGAAGTGGCCTTGCCGGTATAAAAAATAAAATATTTGCTGTAATTGGCTTTGTGGTTTTCTTTAACGGATAGTTGGTTTTAAATTACAGGAAAAGAGTTTAGTGAAAAGAACTAAAATCCAATTAATCTTTTACCGCGAAGGCTATTGATGATAAACAGTAAACCAACAAATTCTTCGGATTTTTATTTTGATGGGCGTGGAAGAAATTGGAATTGAATTATGAGTTTCAATTCCGTGCTTATAGAGGTCTATGATTACACTTCGCAAGGAGCAAATCAGTGAGTTTTTCAAGTTAAATAATTCGCTGTTTTATCCTTCACGCAGTATCAATTGCCACTAACTTTAGTTAGTGGAATTGAAGTTGCCTTTCCTGGCTTTAGCCAAAAGTTAAAAGGCTATTTATTATAAAGAATCAATAGATTTTGGCTAAAGCCTTTGAAGATATTTCATTATCAATCCACGGGTTGAAACCCGTGGCAATTAAAATACCCTAACCCTATACTTCAAAGAGATAAATTAGCCAGCTTTCTAAGTTAAATTATTCACGGTTTTATCCCTTGCAGAGTATAATAAATGAATACCTTTTTACCTCAAACAAACAGTACAATGATTTATAGCCTGAAGAAAATGTAAATTTCAACTTTGCAAAAAATGGCATGGCGGGGATAAAACTGATATTATCTACCAGTGCGGTTTCATTCTTCAACCTTGATTCTATTTCATATTGGGGCAGTCTTATCTATATTTAATAATCAATATTTTTGTCGCAAAAATTACATATCAAGTGTTAAAAGGTTGGATGAGCGAATATGGGCATAAACTGATTTTCAATCAAGAAAATATAGCAGTGTGCCCTGAAAGCAAACAAGAATATTTACTGGAAAATAATGTGGTAAAAAGAATAAAATAATTTTTACCAACAATATAAATTAAAAATAAAAAAAGGGAGAAAAGGTTCGTTTACTGTGTGAACCTTTACCAAAATACAAAATATAGTTAATGAAAAATTTTGCATTGATAGGCGCTGCCGGATATATAGCACCGCGCCACATGAAGGCGATAAAGGATACAGGAAACAATCTCATTGCTGCTTTAGATAAAAACGATTCTGTAGGAATTCTGGACAGCTATTTTCCAGAAGCTGATTTTTTCACGGAATTTGAGCGCTTCGACAGGCACATAGAAAAACAAAAACGCAAAGGAATTAAAGTTGATTTTGTAAGTGTCTGCAGCCCTAATTATTTACATGATTCTCATATTCGTTTTGGTTTGCGTATAGGTGCTAACGTGATATGCGAAAAGCCAATTGTACTCAATCCCTGGAATATTGACGCTTTGGCAGAAATAGAAAAAGAAACCGGGAATAAAATATTCACCATTTTACAATTGAGATTGCATCCTGCGATTATTGAATTAAAAGAAAAAATTGCTGCTGAACCAAAAGGCAAGAAGCACCTGATAGAATTGGATTATATTACCAGCCGTGGCCATTGGTACTACGCCAGTTGGAAAGGAGATATTCAAAAAAGCAGCGGAATTGCCACTAATATCGGAGTACATTTTTTTGACATGTTGATGTGGATCTTCGGCGATGTACAGGAAAATATAGTTACCCAACATTCTAAAGATACGGCAAGCGGAATATTAGGATTGGAAAAAGCTACCGTAAAGTGGCGTTTAAGCATAGACGTTAATGCCTTGCCGGCAGAAGCGAGAGCCGCAGGCAAACGCACTTACAGAATATTAAATATAGACGGAGAATCTTTTGAATTCAGTGATGGATTTACAGAACTTCATACAAAATCATACGAACAGATCTTAGCCGGAAATGGATTCCCTTTGATGGAAACTAAAAAGTCAATAGAATTGATACATGAGATAAGGAATTATAAAATATAACGCTGCTTCTGTTTTCATGTAAGTTTCTGATGCTCATTAAGTGACAGTGAATGAATCAACCCATCAGCAGGCCGGCAGTTAATTAAGATTTTAAATCAATAACCCATGATCAGGATTCCAATATTTTGCTTTAAATTATCTTTACACAATTTTTATTAAGTACTTATATAATTAAAGGAAAATGTGTGGAATAGCAGGCATCATATCAGTAAATGAAAATGAGATTTTTCAGCAGCGTTTACAGTTAATGACTGATACTATTGCTTACCGGGGTCCTGATGGCGAAGGCCATTGGATTAGTAAAAGTGGTAAGGTTGGATTAGGACACAGGCGGCTTTCTATTATTGATTTAAGCCCCAATGCCAGTCAACCTATGCATTATCTGAGCAGATATACGATTATTTTCAATGGAGAAATTTATAACTATATAGAACTTAAACAAACACTTATCAAACAAGGATATTCATTCAAAACAGAAAGTGATACTGAGGTTTTGACGGCTTTGTACGATAAAGAAAAAGAAAATTGCCTTTCGCGATTAGATGGCATGTTTTCTTTTGTAATTTATGATAATAAAAAAGATGAAATATTCGTAGCAAGAGACCGCTTTGGTGAAAAACCATTTTATTATAGTTACGACCCCGGAAAGCATTTTATTTTTGGAAGTGAAATGAAATGTCTTTGGGCTGCCGGCGTAAAAAAAGAAGTAAATAACAAAATGCTTTTTGCTTATTTGAATTATGGCTCTCTTCGAAATCAAAAAGATGAGAGTGAAACATTTTATAAAAATTGTACTAACCTTCCTCACGGACATTATCTAAAACTTTCTGTCAATAGTTGTATTTTATCAATTAAAAAATATTACGACATTGACTTCAAAAATATTAATCATACAATTACAGAAACACAGGCGCAGGAAAAATTCAGGGAATTATTTTATACGTCTGTGAGAAGGAGATTGCGAAGTGATGTAACGGTAGGCAGCAGCCTAAGCGGGGGATTGGATAGCAGCCTTATCGTTTGTGTAATAGACCAAATCAAAAAAGGCACCCGGCAAAAACAAGATACCTTCTCAGCTATATTTCCGGGTTTTGCAAAAGACGAACGAAAATATATAAATGATGTAATTGAAAGTACAAATGTGTCGCCTCATTTTACAGTTCCCGACGATAATGGTATTATTAAAGATTTGGGGAAAATATTTTGGCACCAGGAAGAACCTTTTGGAACCGCCAGTATATTTGCACAATATTGTGTTATGCGCCTTGCTAAAGAAAATAATGTGACTGTATTATTGGATGGACAAGGCGCTGATGAATATTTGGCGGGTTATCATTCTTATTATCATCAATTTTTTAATGATTTAAAAAAGAATTATCCGAAAATATCTCGATCACAGTATAGTTCCTATTTAGAATTGCATGATGCAAATGATATAAATCAAATTATGAAAAAGGATTTGAAATATTTTGTTCGCATGAAGATTCCGAAAACTCTTAAGGCAGGCAAGAATTTTATGAATTATTATAATCACAAAAAAGAATCGTTTTTTTCAGACGAATTTTATTTTGCCAATATTAAAAATAACGGCATTCCATACCAATATCCGAAGGATTTGAATAGCGCTTTATATTATAATATTTTTCAGGGAGAGTTACAAAGCCTGCTTCGATATTGCGATAGAAACAGTATGTCGCAAAGTAGGGAAGTACGTTTACCTTTTTTATATCATGAGTTGGTCGAATTCGTGTTAACGCTGCCGCCATATTTTAAAATAAATAAAGGCTGGACCAAATGGATTTTAAGAAGCTCATTCAGTAATTTATTGCCCGGGGAAATTGTATGGCGCAGAGACAAAATTGGATATGAGCCGCCTCAGGCTAGTTGGCTCCAAAATAAGAATGTGAGGGAAAAAATTCATGAAAGTAAAAGAAAGTTATATGAGCATAATGTGATCAGTAAAAGAGAATTTGATAGAAATACATCTTTAAATAGTAATTCCGGAGCAAATAATAAAAACTGGGAAGTGTGGATGGCGGGAGAAATGTTTAAGTAAACGAACTAATGCGATGTTGTATTTTTGCGTTTAATTTAAAGAAAACAAAAAAGCAAAGGAATTATAACGAATTTTTATGTACTCCGGAATACAAACTCAATCATACCCTATAATACCTTCTTACGTGACTTTTTTACAATTAAAGAGAAAAAGGGGTAGGATTGATTCAGGGAAGATTTTTTAAATGAAAAATAAATGGAATTGAATAATTCAAAATGCCTGGTTATTGGAGGTGCAGGCTTTATTGGTAGCTATGTTGTATCAGAATTGCTGAAACAGAATGTAGAGCAAGTGGTTGTTTATGACAACCTTACCCGTGGGAAAAAAGAATATTTGGAGGAATCGTTGAAAGACCCTCGTTGTACCTTTTTTCCTGTTGGCGGCGATATTCGTGAGATTGACATTCTCAACGATGCCATGAAGGGAAAAGACTATGTTTTTTGTCTCGCCGCTATGTGGCTTTTGCATTGCAAAGATTATCCCAGAACCGCTTTCGATGTTAATATTGCCGGCACTTTCAATGTATTGGAAGCCTGTGTAAAAAACAATATAAAGAAACTTGTTTGGTCTTCTTCTGCTTCTGTGTATGGAGATGCAGTAGAACTCCCAATGACTGAAAGCCATCCATTTAATAATAAGAATTTTTATGGTGCTACAAAGATTGCAGGAGAAGCTATGGCTACTGCTTTTAATGACAGATATGGATTACAGGTAATCGGACTTCGGTATATGAATGTGTATGGCCCAAACCAGGACCAGACTGCCGCTTATACAGGAGTAGTTCCTATTATGCTTAATAAGATTGAGGCAAAGGAAGCGCCGGTAATAAATGGAGATGGAAGCCAGGCTTATGATTTTATTTATGTAGAAGATGTGGCAAGATGTAATGTGGATGCTATGCGATCTGATGTTCCATTTGGATTTTATAATGTAGGTACCCAAGTACAAACATCTATCAAACAACTTTGCAATACCATTTTACGACTTAAAAATTCCGATCTGAAAGTAATATACAAGCCTTACAGCGCAGATGATGCGAGAGCATTGGTTCAAAACAGGATTGGAAGTAAAGTAAAAGCAGAAAAAGAACTGGGATTTGTTTATAAATACAACTTGGAGGAGGGTTTGCAAAAATTGATTGACTGGCGAATTGCAACCGGATTAGATAGAAGTAAAGAGTAAGTATTAATTATTGCACATGCCTGCCTCAAAGGGTTTCTATTTACAGTAATAAAATGGAGAATTATTTTTATTCAATAAACTGATACTGATAATGTGCGGAATAGCAGGGATATTTAATTTTAATAAACAACCTATAGTATATCAAACTATTAAGGCTATGACAAATGCCATGGCTCATCGCGGCCCTGATGGTGAAGGTGCTTTTATAGATGAATATGCCGGTCTTGGCCATCGTCGTTTGGCGATATTGGATATCTCGTCTAAAGGGGCACAGCCAATGGCATCCCATAATGGAAATTGGGTAATAGTCTTTAATGGATGTGTTTATAATTTTAAATCATTGAAATTAGAATTGCAATCCAAAGGACATGAATTTGTTTCAACAAGCGATACCGAAGTTATCACCGAAGGCCTTGCTGAATATGGACCTCCTTTTTTTGAAAGGATGGATGGAATGTTTGCTGTTGGTGCATGGCATAAACCTTCAAAAACACTTTGGCTCAGCAGGGACCGATTTGGAGTAAAGCCCTTATATTATTGGCAGAATGGAGAAAGTTTTTTATTCTCTTCTGAAATAAAGGCATTCATGCAACATCCTGCTTTTAAAGTTGAAGTAAATATTGATGCCCTCAACGAATATTTCAGTTTTCAGAATGTTTTTTCTTACCAAACCCTGTTTAAGGGAGTAACTATGCTTCCTCCTGCAAATACAATTAAGATAAATTTAGAAACCGGAACCAACTTCAAGCATCATTCCTGGTGGGATCATGATTTTTCAAGCCCCGATGAAACAATGACAGCCAATGATGCAAAATTAGAAACGGAAAGGCTTTTATCAAATGCCGTCGCAAGGCAAATGGTGGCGGACGTTCCTGTAGGCAGTTATTTAAGTGGTGGAATGGATAGTGGTTCGTTAAGCGTATTGGCAAGCAGGCAAGTTGATCGTCTTTACACATTCACCGCAGGGTTTGAAATGAGTGAAGTGCAGGGTAATGAAACAGGATTTGACGAAAGATTAGATGCAGAACTCACTGCTAATTTTATAAAATCAGAGCATTATGAGCAAGTATTAAATGCGGGAGATATCCGATGGAGTTTACCTCGTGTGGTTTGGCACCTGGAAGATCTGAGGGTGGGAATGAGTTATCCTAATTACTACATTAGCAGGCTGGCAAGTAAATTTGTAAAAGTGTGTTTGCAGGGTACAGGCGGTGATGAATTATATGGAGGGTACCCATGGCGTTATTACAGAGTCTTTAAATCGCTTGATAAGAATGAATTTTTTGAAAATTATTATAGCTTTTGGCAGAGGTTAGTTACAGATGAAAATAAGATAAATCTTTTTCAGCCAGATGTATTTAAAAAGATGGAAATCGAACAACCCCGGAAAGTTTTTGAAAGAGTATTCACTTTCAATAAAAATTTAAAATACAATACCCCCGAGGAGCATATCCAGAATAGCTTGTATTTTGAAATGAAAACTTTCCTTCCAGGCCTGTTATTGGTTGGTGATAAACTTTCAATGGCAAATGGATTAGAAGAGAGGTTTCCTTTTTTAGATAATGAATTGGTAGCTTTCGCTCAAAAAATACCTGTAAAATATAAACTTGCCAACCTGGAAAACATGAAGCGTATTGATGAAAACATCGTAGGTAATAAAAAGGGAATTTTTCAACAATACAGCGATGGCAAAAATGTACTTAGAGAAGCGATGAGCAATATTTTACCGGACAGGGTAATTAACAGAAAAAAGCAGGGATTTAGTGCACCGGACGAAAGTTGGTATCGCGGAGAAAATGCTCAATATGTAAAGGATTTGTTGCTTGGGAAAAATATAGTTAGTGCACAATTTATTAACCAGGATTATGTAAGGCAGATAATAGATGAACATTGCAATAAACGTATTAATCACCGGTTACTACTTTGGAGTTTTATGTGTTTTGAATGGTGGTGCAGATTATTTTTAAATAATGAAAAAATAAAATGAGAAAGATATTATTGACTGGAGCGGGTGGATTAGTTGGTACACATTTGTTTCGATTACTAAACGAAGAACATGAAGTCTATACTATTTCAAGGAAAAATATCAGTAACAATAATATTAATATTGACTTTAGTAAAGAATGGGATACAAGGGCATTCCCAAAAAACCTGGATACAATAATTCATCTCGCTCAGAGTGAAAATTTCAGAGATTTTCCCGACAAGGCAATTGAAGTCTTTAATGTAAACACTACAAGCACTCTGAAGTTAACAGACTTTGCCTGTAAGACAGGTGTAAAAACATTTGTTTTTGCTTCTTCTGCCGGGATATATGGGAATTCGGATTTTGAATTTGATGAGTCAATGGATATTGTTTACAAAAGAGAAATGGGTTTTTATCTTGCTACAAAACAATGCAGCGAAATTATTCTGGACAATTATTCGACACTTTTACAGGTAATACAATTAAGATTATTTTTTGTATATGGCAACGGGCAAAGGAAGGACATGTTAATCCCCAGGTTAATAGACAATGTCCGAAGAGGAGTACCGCTTCACTTACAAGGCGCTTCTGGAATCACCATTAATCCTACTCATGTTAGTGATGCAGCCAAAGCCATTAAAGCGTCTTTAAATTTAAACGGTAGCCATAAAATTAATATAGCAGGTCCGGAATTATTAACAATGAAAGAAATAGGGGGAATAATTGGAAACCTTCTTCATAAACAACCGCAATTTATTTTGGAAGAAAAGGAAGCTAAAAATTTAATTGGAAGTACATCCAATATGAGTAAAAAGCTTATAAAGCCCGTAATTAAATTTAAGGATGGTATTAAAGATCTAATTTGAACTATAAAAATGGCAGAAAATAATAACACAAAGCAAAGTTTTAGCGACAAATGGCACAAGAATACTGCATTGGCTTTTGAAAATACCCTTAATCCCGATTCAGAAACTTTTAAATGGATTACCGGAAGGAATGGTTTTAAAGATGAAAATGAATTAAGAAAATACCTCAGTTCAAAAAGAAGAATTCTGGATGCAGGATGCGGCAATGGCAGGGTAACAGCCTTGTTAAGAACCTACTCAGATCCCAAAACGACAGAGATTGTTGGAATTGATTTTGCTTCTGCTGATGTTGCCGAAAAAAATTTGGCGAAGTACAAAAATGTAAGATTTTATAAGAAAAATTTATTAGACAACCTCACTTCCTTAGGTAATTTTGATTTTATCTATTGCCAGGAAGTTTTGCATCATACAGGAAACGCCAGAAAAGGATTTGATAATCTTGTAGAACTACTGGAACCAGGTGGCGAAATTGCTATCTACGTTTATAAACAAAAAGCTCCAGCCAGAGAATTTCTTGATGATTTTATCCGGGAAAAAATTGCAGGAATGGATTATGAAAGTGCTATGAAACATTGCAGGCAAATTACAGAGCTTGGTAAAGCGCTCACAGATCAAAATATTAAATTAAAAATACCCGAAGTGGATTTGCTGCAAATAAAAGGCGGCGAATATGATTTGCAAAGATTTATTTATCATTTTTTTGCAAAGATATTTTGGAATTATGAATATAGTTTTGAAGATAATGCTGTGATCAATTATGATTGGTATCATCCGCAGGATTGTACACGTCATACTATTGAAGAAGTAAGAAATTGGTTTACGGAAATGGGATTGAAGATTAATTATGAATACAATGATTTTTATGGGATAACAATGAAAGGAGAAACCAATAATGAAAAATGATTTTACTTTAACGGGCTATGAAACGATCCTCACTGAAGCTCTCAAATCCAATTATAGTTTCCTGGATTTCAAGAACTTAAATGATGAAATCTTTAATAAAATATGCTATTTAAGGCACGACATTGATGCAGACGTAAGTGCGGCGTATAAAATGGCTGAAGTAGAAAGTAAACTTGGAATTAAAGCCACTTATTTTTTAATGTTGCGTTCGCCTGTTTACAATTTATTTAGCAGGGCAAATCAGCGTCTCGTCGAAAATATCCTTGGACTTAAGCATAATATTGGACTCCATTTTGATGAGAACTTTTCATGCCAATATGATACACCTCTACAAGATCTTATAGAAAAAGAGTTAAAGATGTTGGAAATAAATTTTGGAAATAAAATCACTATTGTTTCATTTCATCAACCCTCCACCAGAGTATTGACGAATAACATCAAGCTATCAAATGTTGTTCACACTTATGACCAGGAATTATTTAAGGGAATTCATTATGTTTCAGACTCAAATAAAAATTGGAGAAGTGTGCATCCTTACCATATTTTCAGGAAATCCATGCATAATAAACTACAACTTCTGATTCACCCGATGTGGTGGGTTCAAACAAAAAATATTAATACCAGAAGAGTTTGGAAAAAAACATTAATTAATAATTTTGAGCAAACCCAAAAACAATTAGTTGAAACAGAGGGTGCATTTGGAAATCCCTTAAAAATAAAATTACTTTAATTAATGATACATATTAAAGAAATAACAAATGAAATAAAGGGTATTCATCTTATTGGGAATAGAGATGAGTATATTGATAAATTAATTAAACTAACCACTGGTAACACCAATTCCCACGCTTTAATGTGGATCAGTAAAAAAAATAATCATTTAATTAGACAGATAAAATGCGGAACTCTTATTTGTGAACCTTTTGACGAAACAATTGTCAGCCCTGATTGTAATTATCTTATTTGTGATAATCCAAGGGCTATGTTTCAAAAAATATTAGTACGATATTTTTATAAAAAACAGCAACCCTATATTGCTGATACTGCAATCATTGCCAGTTCTGCGGTATTAAGTGAAAATGTATATATCGGGGAAAATGTAGTGATTGAAAATGGCGTCTCGATTGGGAAAAATACATCCATCGGACATAATTCAGTAATTAAAGAAAATACAATAATTAAGAATGATGTAGTAATAGGGTGTAATTGTGTGATAGGAAATGTAGGATTCGGGTATGAGAAAAACGAAAATGGACAATACGAATTTATACCTCATATTGGAAATGTAGTGATTGATAATAAAGTTGAAATTGGGAATTGTACAGTTATAGATAGAGGGGTATTAGGCTCTACGCAAATAAAAGAGAATGTAAAAATTGACAATTTAGTACATATTGCGCACGGAGTAATAATCGAACCGAATGCATTAATTATTGCGAATGTGATGCTTGGAGGCAGTGTCGTTGTTGGAAAAAATAGTTGGATAGCACCGAGCGCAACAATAAAAGATAACCTATTAATCGGGGAAGATGCCACTGTAGGTATTGGAGCAGTAATCACGAAGAATATTCCGGATAAAGAAACCTGGGTTGGAAATCCCGGGAAAGAAATTAAAAATTTTATTGAAATAAATGATAAAATAAAAAAGCTTTAATGAATATACTTTTCGTACCACAAAATATCGCTTCGATGCCGGCAATTACTGCAGACAGTTTAAATAAGAATAGAAATATAAATGCTAAATGTCTCACACAGGCACATAAATATCAGCAAAACTCCAATAATACTATTATAATTTCCGGTTCAAAGCGTAATCCTATAAAATGGCTTTGGTACAAACTAAATTTTAAGAGAAGGTTAAAAAAATGGTTTGACTGGGCTGATGTGATTCATTACACATGGGCCCCTTTTTATAGTGATGCGAGAGATGTGGAATATGCCTTCAGTAAGGGCAAGAAATTATTTGTGGAATGGGTAGGTAGCGATATAAGAAACCCCGATTTTTTAAAAACAATAAATCCTTTTTATAAGGTTGCTTTTGAAAACGGATATGAATATGCATCTATTGAAAGCAAGGCTCATTCCTTGAGAAATCAAAACTTATTTGCAAAGTATGGGGTTATACCTTTACTATCTCCCGAGCTAAGTCTTTTTGTTGATAAGTCACTATTTAGGAGTACGCATTTACTTTATCAGAGAGTAGATGTGAATAATTTTAAACCTTCCTATCCTGCATTGAACAACAATAAACCGATTATAATTCATTCGCCTACTGCAAAGATTGGCAAAGGAAGCAATATTATTATTTCAGTAATTGAGGATCTAAAGAGGCAGTATGATTTTGATTTTATATTGCTTCATAATATGAGTAGAGGTAAAGTACTGGAAATAATGCAAAAAGCTGATATTTTTATAGATCAGATAATTGTTGGTAGTTATGGTATGGCTGCAATGGAGGCAATGTCTTTTGGCAAACCTGTAATGTGTTATCTAATGCCTGAAGTATTCAAAGCTGGCCTGTCTGAGGAATGCCCTATTGTAAATGCAAATCCTGATAATTTAAAAGAAAAACTCATTGAACTAATCACTAATCCACAAATGCGCAATGATATTGGTGTAAAGAGTAGGGCTTTTGCTGAAAAATTTCACAATGTGGAAAAAATATCCGGACAGTTGTTAGCCATATACAAACTCGAATTAGAAAAGATGCATAATGCTGAAATATCTTAAACAACTAACCGGCGATTCTCTCATATATGGTATTTCAGGTATCGTAAGTAAAATGATTGGCATTTTCTTAGTGCCAATATATACCCGGTTATTTTTACCAAGAGACTATGGAATTATTAATTTGGTAAATACCACATTTATTTTATTAAGTATTCTCATTGTTTGTGCTTTAGATAGTTCGGCCGCAAGATGGTTCTTCGATTCTACAGAGGAACCAGATCATAAAAAGACTTTTGGCGCGTATATATGGTTTCAGCTTTTTCTTGCTGTTATCGTAGCGGGAATCATCATTGTGTTTAGTCCTCCAATAAGTCAGTTTTTTTTCAAAGAAAATGGTAAGCCCGTTTATTTTATTCTTCCTGCAATTACTTTGATCACTAACATCTTACCATCTGTATTAATAAATTGGTTTCGGCTGCATCGAAGACCTGTAGCTACCGTGGTATTTACTATTGCTCAAACTATTACTGCAGTTAGTCTTACAGTTTTATTCGTTGTTTTTTTACATTGGCAAATTACAGGAGTGTTTGCAGCGCTTGCTATCAGTTCAACCATTTTCAGTCTGGTGGCTGTGATTATGTTACGTGGCTGGCTCAACCTTAAATATTTTTCTAAACAACGGCTGAAAGTAATGCTGAAATTCGCAGCGCCTATGATTCCCGCAGCGCTTTCATTTTGGTTGCTAAATAACACAGACTCTTATTTTATTGCTTATTTTACTAAAAGCACTGCAGAAGTTGGTTTGTTTGGTATAGGCGCAATGGTGGCATCTGTAATTGGCATGTTTACCGGTGCTTTTCAACAGGCGTGGGGTCCATTCGCCTTTTCTCTTATTAATAATCCGGATGCAAAAAAAGTGTATGCAAGTGTTTTTTTAGTATTTGGTTATGGTATGGCAATTTTAGCAGCGTTACTTATGCTGTTTGCTCCCGAAGCGTTAATGATCTTTACGACACCTGAATATTATGATTCGGCATGGGTAGCCGGTATATTAGGATACAATCTTGTGCTTATTAGCTTTTCCTACATAGCTATTATAGGTATTTCAATTAAAAAAACAACAGCACCTTATGGAATGGCTATGCTCTATGCTACGATTGTTACTATTGCACTGGATTTAATTCTTATCCCAAAATTTGGAAAAGAAGGTTCAGCCCTGGCTACTGTAATTGCGCAAATAATAGTGCCTGTTTATCTTTTTTACATAGGCCAAAAGGTATATCCCATTCCCTATAAATTTGCCGAAGTCATTATTGTGTCTATAAGTTCACTTGTGGCATCAGTGGTGGTAAGATTCATTCCTTTTAATAATTTATCTACGCAGATAATTGTAAAAACAATAACAGCTCTGTTTATGATTGCAATAGCCCTTTTATTAAACAGGAATAATCTTTCAGTATTGATTTCAGGAATAAAAAAACAAAAAATTAATAAGGAAGCAAACGCCATCAATCCTACAGTTTAGAATTGCAGGATAATTTTATAAAAATTAAATGGATTGACTTCTAATTTAGTAGGGTCTCCATATAAATTCGTAATCAAACGTTTAAGTAAACCACCTTCGCCTACCGGCAAACAAACAAATAATGCAGATTTATAAATAACATTCTTTTCAGCAAATCAATTTACGTAAGCAACCGAGAATTCTCCTTTACTATCTGTGGTCAGTATTATCAAATTATTCTTTCTGTTATACTTTCTATTTAGGTCAATTGTGAAATTTAAGGAAGGGCTGTTAATATCATAAATCAACCTTGAATTATTGAAAACCCGCAATCTTTTTATATCATTATTCAAGAGTTTTATTTGAAGAGTATTTTTGCTTTTTGTATAATTATAAAAAAAATCCTGATCCGTATCATGTTGTTTTGGTGCAAAATCATAAGATGAAGATTTGCCACTGATTTGATTTGCTTTATTATTTTGTTCTTTATTTATTTTGCTGCGAACATCCTGGATAATATTTGCAACACCGCTATCAACCCCTCCTTTCCACCAATTAATTCTTTCATTATAAAACCATACATACTTATCCGTAGTTTTATACGCATTGTATAAATTATCTGCAAGCCACCTTTCTTTGGTTTGTTTGTCAAAGCCCTTATCGTATTGAGGTAGTTTAGCATAAAGCAAATCAAAATAAATAGCTTGCGCATAAGAAATCTGATTAAATTCCGGCAGCAAAGATTTGCTTATCATTTTACTTCCAATATCCCGGAGATTTTCAGCGGAGGTTATATATGTTTCAGCTTTTTGAAATCCATAAGAGTTTTCATTACCATCAATGATTTCACTTGTTTTGTTTTTTCCTTCCAGCATCCCTTCTACAAAAAAAGGATATAGAGCCATCCCCGTTTCGGCTATTGGTTGATTAACACTTTGGAAATAGGGCAAAAGAAGTAGCCAAAAAGACAAAATTTTTATATCCGGTTTATTAGTTTGCAAAGCCTGGATAAATTGTTCCCCTCTTTTTCTTACAACTTTTCCTACCTCCTGGTAAGATAGATTATTATACAAAGATGATTTATATAGCCAGGGATTAAGTGAAGGATCTTTATAATAATATTCCGCATCAAAACCAATTCCCTTTGCTTTTGAAATTTTCAATGCTTCAGAAACTTTTTTGAGATTTTCGATTATTTTTAACCAGCTTTTATCGTCAAGCCAATGTGCGCCGGTATAGCTTGCGCCTCTAACTAACAAAAAATTATCTGTAAATTTCTTCCAATGAATTTGTGATAAGTCATTATATTGGAATTTTGAATCCGGGTATTGAGTGGTATCAAAAGCATTGTAGATATCAAAATCAAAAGAGAAAACCACGCCATCAAAAGGTGCTTTTTCCATCTGGGATATATTAGCTTTTAAAAAACTGATATTAGGAAAATCCCAGCCAAACTCAATCAGTTTTTTATTATTTATATTTTGGTCAAATGACACATAAGGTAAAGAGAGTATGAATGAGATGAGAATGGCAAATTTTTTAAACATTCTTTTATAATTTTAAATTTCGATAATAGCTCGATATCCAAAGAAATACTTTAAATAAATAATCTAAATTCCAGGGCAGAGACAACTTCATCCAAAGGTAACATAAGCAAAAATATAATTACCTTCGCAAACAATTTTTGCCTCTTTATCCTACTTATTAAAGACCATGAAAATTTAAAATGAATAAATTAATGAAAGTCATCAGAATTGTATTATTCGTTTTGTTTACAACACTTTTTTGTTCAAACCAACTTCATGCTCAAACCAGCTTATTTGATGCCAAGGATTTAAGCAATGTAAAAATTGATGATTACAGTGATAACGAACTCATTTCTTTTTATAACAAAGCAATACAATCTGGCATCTCAGAGTCTCAATTATTTAATTTAGCGGCCGCGAGAGGTTTGCCGGAGCCTGAAATCATTAAACTAAAAAATAGGTTGGAACTTATTTTGGAACAGTCTAACAGATCACAAACTGATACAAGTAAAAGTTCTCAAAATGAAGCGATACATATTTATGATACTACAGGGAAAAACACACCTCTTCAAAAATTCAGGAATGACCAAACCATTTTTGGATCAGAACTCTTCACAAGTAACAGCCTCGTTTTTGAACCTAATCTACGCATACCAGCGCCCGCTGGCTATGTTTTAGGCCCTGATGATGAATTAATAATAAATGTATATGGATATAGCGAAAAGCAATATGATCTCAAAGTAAATGAAGAGGGAGACATTTTTATTTCTAATGTAGGCCCCATAAATGTGAGCGGGCTTAGTATTGAACAGGCAAGAGATAAAATAAAATCAAAATTGGCTTCAACAATTTACCGGGCTATAAGTACCGGAAAAAC
>DASSHD010000185.1:0-7567 GCA_035693085.1 Hanamia sp.
AAAACTGCGGCACAAGCGAAGACAGGATGATATCGACAGGCGTTACAAAATAAAATCACCTGATAAATGAATTTAACTTTGTCAAAGTAGAATTAGTAAATCTTTTAATTATCGGATTGTGAAGAATCCGGATACCAGCATTTCTTATTTGTATCATAGTTTACTTCTGAAGTGTAATTTTCCTAATAAGCCAAAAATCAGTAACTGTAATTACCAAATCTGTAAATAATCCGAAGTACTGAATTTTAAATTTTACGAGAAAATAAAAGAATCAAACTTTATTCTTTCACACTATCTACATGCAAGGGTCCGAATATAAATAATATTAATTAGTAGCGAAATCTTCATAAAATGAGAAGTAAAAAAACTGGTTTTCGATTCCTCCCGGTAATATTTCACATTAAAAACCGTCTGGAGAAGGCGTATTTTTTATTATATTTTCATTCTTGAAAGGGTAGAGCTTTCACTAAATGCAATTTCTTTTGTTTTTTTTATGATATTAAAATTATTAGCTTCATTTTGAACATAAGCCACTGATCATAAACGTCCTACAAAGATAAATATTTATATCATTTACCTGTTTCAGGAGAATAAATAAGCCCAAAACTTGCATCTTAAAATTTTGCAGGGTAAATTTGCATAGTTTTTGCAATACATACCCCAATAAAATTAAAGTTCATTCTTTTTTTTTATAAAAATTCTCACAATCCTCAATCCCAATTCTTTGGAAACCGGCAACTTTTGAGAAACCGGCGTTTTAAATAACGTGTAATAATTTATTTGACTCGAAAAAATTTCTAAATGAAAAGTATTCAATCAAAGAGCTTATTATCGTTGATTATAATTTTTTTTATAATTGGCTTTAGCACTTCAGCAAAAAACCTATTCAGCCTTAAAGGTGAAACGAATCCTGTGGATTCTACTTTGCCAATTGCTGCAATATCTACCAATGCTCATATTGAAATGACAATGGTAAAAAACCCTCACTGGGTTGCATACCCTGAAAATCTTGAAGAACATCGTGATGAAAGCAAAGACTATGTGAAACATTATGCAAGGCATGAAAGGGAATACATCATACACATGTTCAATAAAGGGAAAAACTTTTTTCCTAAAGCGGTAGCAATTTTTGATAAATATAATGTTCCTGATGAACTTCAGATGCTTCCGGCGCTGGAATCAAATTTCAATGCAAACGCAGTCTCCCCCGCGGGTGCCGTAGGTTATTGGCAATTTATGAGTGAGCTTGCAGGCGATTATGGTTTAAATACGAAGGGAAAATATGACGAACGGAAGAATTTCCTAAAATCAACAACTGCCGCTGCCAAATATTTCCGCGATCAGTTGAAATATTTCAAAGGAGACCTTTTGCTTTCGGTTGCATCTTATAATTGTGGCGTGGGCCGTGTACTATCAGATATGAAAAAAAGCGGGAAATCAAATCCGGATTTCTGGGATATTAAAAAATATTTGCCTACAGAAACAAGGCTTTTTGTAATGAGGTTTATAGCTTTGAATGTAATTGCAGACAACTATCATAATTTTCTGAAGGGAAATTTAAACTTTAATGAACCCCCGTTAGTGCAACTGGCTACTATTGATTCTTCAAATCAGGATAATTCCGTTTCTCACAATTCATTGTAATTGTTACTGATTTTTTAGGTGTTATCTTTGACCTCATGCCGAAGTTGAATTATAATGATAGTGTTAACTTTCTAAAAAAACTTACCGTTAGGAGAGTTTGGAACGCGTCTAAAGTGCTTTCCAGCTATTACATTACCCGGATAATAAAAAAACCTGTACAATGGGGTTTGCCTGTTTCTATTTCCTTTGAACCTACTACTTCCTGTAATTTGAAGTGCCCTGAATGCCCCAGTGGATTAAGGCAATTTACCCGGCCAAGAGGAATGTTGAAAAAAGATTTTTTCACAAAAACAATAGACGAAATTTATAAAGATATTTTGTATCTCATTTTTTATTTCCAGGGCGAACCGTATCTCAATAAAAATTTTTTGGAAATGGTTTCTTATGCATCTTCAAAAGGATTATATACAGCAACATCCACCAACGGGCATTTTCTTACGGATGAGATGGCAAAAAAAACCGTGGAAAGCGGTTTAGACAGGTTGATCATTTCACTTGATGGAACAACCCAGGAAGTGTATGAGCAATATCGCAGAGAAGGAAATATTGATAAAGTAATTGAAGGCGCAAGGAATATCGTAAAATGGAAAAAAGAATTAAAGAGTAAAACGCCATTTGTTTTCTTTCAATTCCTTGTGGTAAAGCCTAATGAGCATCAGATTGAAGATGTGAAAAAATTAGCTGCAGAAGTAGGCGTAGATGAAGTGCGGTTTAAAACCGCTCAGATATATGATTATGAAAATGATCCGAATCAATTAATTCCTGAAAATGAAAAGTTCAGCCGGTATAAAAAAAATAAAGAAGGCAAACACACTGCTAAAAATAAATTACAAAATCATTGCTGGAGACTATGGCAGGCCAATGTGATTACCTGGGATGGAATGGTAGTGCCGTGCTGTTTTGATAAAGATGCTACCCATCAATTAGGCGATCTGAAAAACCAATCCTTCAAAGAGATATGGCACAATGATCAGTACAAAAAGTTCCGAAAAGACATTACTACAGGTCGCAAAAACATTGATATCTGCGCTAATTGCAGTGAAGGACTTTCAGTCTGGAAAGATTAAATTTCAATTATTGCAAATGTAAATGAAGCTCATCCTGTTTCAGGTTTCTATTTCATAAGAAGTAAAAAATGTTGTAGAGATATTTGTCAATTTTTGTCTTGTAACCGGAAAGATAAATTATCTGATACAAGTTATCTGTTAGTGTGATCTCAATCAGGATCACCATAAGTGAAATGCAATATTTTTACGCTTTGGTAATAATAAATATCATTCAATTTTACTTTATGAAAAATATTTTGGTTCCAACAGACTTTTCGGCCGCATCCCGCAATGCTGCAAAATATGCTATTTCGTTTGCTAAGGTATATGATGCAAAAGTAATCTTGTTGAATGTCGTACACCTCCAATAATTGTTGATGATTCTCTTCTGGCTCCTATAATGATCACCCAGGCAGAAATAGTGAAAGGAAACAGAAAATTGATGAAAAAAAAATTGAAGCGTTCTCAAAGGAATATTCCGGAATTAACGGATTTGTAGAAGAAGGTTATACTCTGGATATTATTCCTAAATGGGTAGTTGAAAAACAAGCAGATCTAACCATAATGGGAATGAAAGGAAAAGGAAAAAGTGTTTCTGTTTTTGGAAGTACTTCCACTTATCTCATAAAAAGATACTGATTTCCAATATTAGTAATCCCCGAAAAAGCTACTTTCAAACCAATTGATAATATAACTTTAGCCTCTGACTTTGATGCAACAACAGAAATGGATCGTTATACCTCATTGCTGGAAATATCCCAAAAATTCAATTCGTTGATTAACATTCTCCATGTACAAAAGAACAAATCTTCTTTGAACCAGGAGAAAGCGATTGGTAAGATGAAAACAAGTCTAATATTTTCACAACACAAACATCAGTTTCATGTCATCAAATGAAAATAGGGTAGAAGAAGGAATTAATAAATTCATCAAAATAAATCATACAGATGTTTTAGCAATGGTGGCTCACAAACATTCTCTCTTTGAACGGATGTTTGGTAAAGTTCATACCAAATCTATGAGCTATCAAACAAAAATACCTTTGCTGGTATTGCAAAGTAAATAAAAGAATAATGATTGGCCTTTGATTTATTTCTTATTGATACCAATCATATTTCAACTTTATCCAAACTTCGGTTAAATAAAAATATCAAATATTTGTTGCTTTACTTATCGCCAATTGGCTTCATGGTAATCCTTTTGTTGACACCAATCATAATCAAACCTGACCTGTGTCATTTTTATAGTTGACTAATACAAATATCATTGCACATACACAATTTCATTATGATATGCAAAAAATATTAGTTCCTACAGATTTTTCTAACAATGCTTTAAAAGCCGCTGGGTATGCTGCTGAGATAGCAAAAAAATCCGGCGCTACTATTTTTCTGTTGCATGTAATAGAACCGGCAATCAATATGGCTACCATGCAGGCAGATTCATCCGGGAAAAAAGTGGTGGAAGAAAGAACATCAAAACTCAACTTGTCTCTGGAGTCAATTGCTGAGGTGTATCCTCACATCAAAGTAATACCCTTTCTGGCCAGTGGCATGGTTATTTCATCTATATTGGAATATGCTGAGAAAGAAAAAATGGACATGATTGTAATGGGAACAAAAGGCGCCAGTGGTTTAAAAAAATTTTTTGTAGGAAGTGTTACGGCCGGAGTTATTGGCAAAACGGGAATTCCTGTGTTAACTGTACCTGTATCTTATGAAATGGAAGAGCCTGATGCTATTGTTTTCGCCACGAATCAGTTTGAAAAGAATAAAGAATTACTGAATAAAATTATCGCTATACCGAAACTCTTTTCTTCAGCGATTCATGTTGTAGTATTTAAAGATATAGACAGCGATGAACATGCGGATCTTATTTATAATGAAGAGCAGTTAAACGATTACCTGCAATTTTTGAAAGAAAATTTTCCGGATATAATTTTTAAAGGAGAATTATTAAGGGGAAAGGATTTTGAAATGACGATAGACCGCTATAGTAATAAAAATGAGGTGGATATAATTGCTATGGTCACCTATCCGAAATCTTTCTTTGAAAAAGTATTACAAAAAAGTGTTACAAAAAAAATGGCATTTAATTCTACCATTCCAATTCTATCGGTATCGGGCATTGATTAAGATTGCCTTAATGTTTGAAACTTTATTGTATAACCCAACAAAAAATAAGATATGAAAGATATTACAGAAAAAATAACAAAAAAAGAAATCACCTACAACGTTGCTACCCGTTCTTATAAAGAGAAAAAGATAAAGACAAAAAAGTTTCTCGCCGTTTTCGATGGTTTCAAATTTTCAGAAAGTACCATGGAGTATGCAATACACCTAACGAAGGAATCGGATGCATTTTTAGTTGGCGTTTTCTTAGACGAATTTATTTATCGTTCCTATAATGTTTCAAAAATTGTTACTTCTTATAAAAATGATGAACAAATATTAAAGCAGATGGATGCAAAGGACAAAGAAAAAAGAGATGAAACGGTAAAGCAATTTGAGCGCACTTGTGACCAGGCTGGTATTCATTATTCTTTTCATCGCAATACAGGTGTTGCTATCCAGGAATTAAAGCAGGAAAGTATATTTGCCGATTTAATTATTATTAATGACACTGAAACTTTTAACCGGTTTGCAGAAGAGCCACCAACGCGTTTTATTAAAGAATTGCTTTCGGATGTACAATGCCCTGTGCTGATTGTACCTGATATATTTAAGCCTGTAGATAAAATCACTTTGCTCTATGATGGAGGCCCTTCTTCAGTATTTGCAATTAAAATGTTTAGTTATCTCTTTGGTGACCTTCATAATGTTCCGGTGGAAGTATTTACTGTAAAAGATAAAATGGAAGGATCGCATTTACCCAGTAGTAAGTTGATGCGCGAATTTATTAAACGTCATTTCCCAAAAGCAAAATATATCCTAGAGAAAGGTAATGCAGAGGAACACATACTTGGTCATTTGCGTTATCATAAGGGAAATGAAATGGTAGTACTGGGCGCTTACAGAAGAAGCGAAATATCCAGGTGGTTCAAAACCAGTATGGCAGATATTCTAATGAGAGAACTGGATACGCCATTATTTATCGCACATAATAAATAAATATTTCTTTTGAATAAATTAATTTTTAAATTAAAAATCTATGAAACAAATATTAGTTCCAACAGACTTTTCAGAATGCGCTGAGAACGCTACCAATTTTGCGGTTCAATCAGCTAAAATTCTTCCGGCAAAAGTCACATTGCTGTATTCCTTTGAGTTGAATGACAATATGTACACCGATTACATTGGCGTAAACAGGGAGTTTAATCAGACTATGCTACATGGTGCCAAAGAAAAATTAGCCCAGCTTAAGAAAAGTATCAAAGAGGCCGATGGGTTGTTTATAGATACTTTTATTTCAAAAGATTCATTGCAGGATGCTATTACCAGGTATTTAGAAGAAAAAAAAGTTGAGCTTATTATTATGGGAACATTAGGAAGGAGTGGCATTAAAGAAAAATTATGGGGTAGTAGAACCGCTGCAACAATTGGTAAATCAGAGATACCAGTAATGGCAATTCCACATGACTATGTATGGAAAAAACCACAGAAAATTTTATTTGCGACCGATCAGTTTGAAAAGTCTCCTGCTATACTTGATTTTATTTTTGAGCTTGCGGGGTTATACATGGCTCGTGTGCAGGTAGCAGTATTCACTGACGAGGATGATGACAAAGCGGGTACTTTCCTCGATCATAAACGGAAGATTTTTGAGTATGGAGAATTTCTCAAAGAAAGGTATAATGAAGGAACACTCACCTCTTCACATCTATATGGAGAAAATTTTGAGGAGACTCTGCAGACCTTTATTAAAGAAAATAATATTGATTTACTGTTAATGGTTACTTATCCTCATAAGTTTTGGAACAGGATATTTAATCCCAGTAAAACCAAACGAATGAGTTATCATACTAAAATTCCGTTGCTGACAATCCCTGCTACTATGAGCGATAAAAAATAAATTCAATATTTTAAATGTAAAAAAAATGAAGCGAATATTAGTGCCTATTGACTTTTCACCTACATCAAAGAAAGCATTCAGATATGCTGTAGATATAGCTTTTAAATCCAGTGGTACGATCATTCTTTGCCATTTTTTCAGGACGCTAAAATCCTCTAAGGCAAGAGCAACAGATAATGCCCGGGAATATAATCAGCAATTAGAAGCGAATAGCTTAAAAAGATTGCAGCGGTTTAAAAAGAAAGTACTGACCGATACAAAAAAAGAGGTAACGGTTTCAACACTTATTGGGCGTATGCCTGTGGTAAAAAATATTTTAAAATTGGCCGAAAGTAATCATATTGATTTGATAGTAATGGGAACGCAGGGAGCTACAGGTCTGAAAAAAATTACCGTAGGAAGTATAGCTGCTAAAGTAATGGAGAAGTCAGAAATTGCTGTGCTTTTGGTTCCGGAAAAGTTTGTATGGAATAAGCCTGAGAAGATACTTTTTACAACAACAATCTGTAAATCTGATAACAAAGTTTTCCCTGTTTTATTAACCCTGGCCAGGTTATATGGTGCGCAGATTACTGTTATAAATCTTCATGACCCTCATCAACCGGATGGCTTTAAAGAAAAGAAAGAATTTGAAATGTATGCCTATAGTGTACAAAGGACTTTTGATCATGTAAATATTCAATTCCGGCAACTGGACACTTTTTCTGTTGAAAAAACAATGGAAAATCTTCATGAAGAAATTCCATACGACTTGTTGGTGATGGCACGTAGAAAATTAGATTTTTTTACCCGTTTTCTTCAAAAAAGTTTTACCAAAAAAATGGCTTATGTTACAACTCTGCCCTTGCTGATTGTGCCGGAAAAAT
>DASSHD010000186.1:0-8751 GCA_035693085.1 Hanamia sp.
GCATGCCAGAGAAAAAAGGCTCAATTAACGAACCTATTGGAGAACATCCCTCGAAGAAGGGTGTAATGACCATTACAAAAAAAGGAAAACCTTCACTAACCAATTACGAAGTGCTGGAAGATTATGGAATTTATTCTTTAATAGAGTTTGAAATTCAAAGCGGAAGAACTCACCAGATAAGGGTGCATACAAAATCACTAGGTCATCCGATTATTTGTGATGCGATTTATGGTGATGGCAAACCGGTTCTTCTTTCTTCATTCAAAAAGAAATACAAATTAAGCCAAAATGATTTGGAAGAAAGACCAATAATAAACAGGCTGGCACTGCATTCGCACAGTTTACATTTCAAAGATATTCATCAGAAAGAATTTTCTATCGAAACCCCACTACCAAAAGATATAAAAGCACTTCTGCAACAATTGAAAAAGAACAGGGTGGAATCAAACCATTATAAATAAATATTTTATGGACAAGATTTTAGGCAAAAACGGAAAGCCGATTAAAATTAATGTTACCTTATTGCCAGGAGAAGTATTACGGGAAGAACTGGAAACCCGTAACCTAACTCAGTCTGCTTTTGCTATGAAAATAGGAATTTATCCTTCTCATTTCAGTGATGTGCTTAAAGGAAAAAGAAGGCTGAACGCCTCGCTGGCCTTGAAACTCGAACACGAGCTTGGAATAAGTGCTGATTTCTGGGTGGGATTGCAGGCTGATTATGAATTATCAATAGAACGCCAAAAATATAATGAAGTTCATGGCTGATTATACGATAGGAACTCATATTAATATCGTAAATTAGAATCCTGATTATTTGTCCTTTTACTGCAAACAAAAAAATGATTCCAATTGATCTTTTTCTCTTGATAAAAAGCAATTTGTTGAAATAACTTTCGCCCGCAAAAGAAATTATTTATCAATATGCAGCCCACATTCTTTTTGAGATGTTTCCCACCACCAGCGTCCGGCCCTTGGGTCTTCGCCGGGTTCTATGGCGCGGGTACATGGCGCGCAGCCAATACTTATAAATCCTTTATCGTGCAGAGGGTTATATGGCACTGAATTAACCTTTATGTAATCAATCACTTCATCGTAACTCCAGTGCAGCAGGGGATTGTATTTTAATAAATTTTTTTCCGGTAGCCATTCTATCAAAGGCAGGTCATGCCTGTTAGCTGTTTGTGAAGATCGTAATCCTGTTATCCAAACTGAAGTTCCGGTGAGTGCACGATTCAGAGGCTCTACTTTGCGAATATGACAACACAATTTTCTTTCTTCCACAGAATTATAAAACAAATTAATCCCCTTCTCATTTACCATTTCTTCCACAGCATCAGCTTGCGGAAAATAAATCTGGATCTTCAATTTATAGCGCGCTTCTGTTTTTTCTATCAGTTCATAAGTTTCATTAAACAGCCTTCCTGTATCAAGAGTAAAAATGGTAATATCAATTGAGTGACGCGAAATCATATCGATCAATACCTGGTCTTCCTGGCCTAAAGAGGAAGAGAATTTTACTTTTCCCGGATACATTTCAGCTACTTTTTTTAAACCATCTTCTACCGAAACGTTCTTTAAAAATTCTTCTAATTGTTTTATTTCTTCCATGCAGTACTTATAAAAATAATCCTAAATTACCGGAAAGATAATTTAGGATTATCGGGATAAAAATTTTTTAAGACAATTCAGGCTGCGGAGTATAGCGCAAATAAGAATTGACCACTTTTATTCCTTTAGGAAATTTCTTTTCTGCATCTTCCAGGCTTAAAGCAGAAGGAATAATTACATCCTCTACATTGCGCCAGTCTGCCGGAGTTGACACATTATATTTATCTGTAAGCTGAAGCGAATCAATTACACGCAAAACCTCAGCAAAATTTCTTCCTGTGGATGGAGGATAGGTGATCATCAACTTAACCTTTTTATCTGGCCCAATCACAAATAATGAACGAACAGTAAAAGTAGAGGAAACATTTGGATGCAGCATCCCGTAAAGGTTGGCAACCTTTCTATCTTCATCTGCTACTATTGGATACTCAACATGTACTTTCTGGGTTTCGTTGATATCTTTTTGCCATCCGAAGTGCTTATTCAAAGGATCCACACTTACCGCAAGTATTTTTGTATTGCGTTTTGCGAACTCTTTTTGTAATGATGCCATTTTACCCAGTTCGGTAGTACAAACGGGTGTAAAATCTGCAGGATGAGAAAAGAGTACTCCCCAGCCGTCGCCAAGGAAATCATAAAAATTGATTTTACCTTCAGTAGTTTCTGCAGTAAAATCGGGGGCTGTATCGCCTAATTGTAAACTCATGATTAAATTTTTTTTTGTAAATAATTATGCAAATATATGCATATCCTACAAAATTAGTAGGGATTAATTTAATAAATTTGCAAAATCATTGTATTTTCAATTCCCCTGCATCATATAATTGTAAAATATGCTTTCAAAAAAAACACAATATGCCTTCAAAGCGCTTGAATACCTGGCCATTCAACATGGAAAAGAGCCGGTAAAAATTTCTGAAATTTCAAAGCAACAAAAAATTCCTTTAAAATTTCTGGAGAACATTTTAGTAGAATTAAAAAATGCGGGAATGCTGGAAAGTAAAAAAGGAAAAGGAGGTGGCTATATGCTGAAAGTTTCTCCTAAAAATATAAACCTTGCCACAGTGATCCGGATCATAAACGGCCCTATCGCTTTACTGCCATGCGTAAGTTTAAATTTTTATGAAAAGTGCAAAGATTGTAATGAGGAAACTTGTGGAATGAGAAAAATGATGATAATCGCCCGGGATGCTACTTTGAAAATTCTGGAAAAGAAAACAATGGCAGATATGATAAAAGGTGAGTTGACAATTGAAAATTAAGAATTAAGAATTTCAGTAAACGAAGAAATATCCGGAATTTTATTTTTTCAGAATCCTCCTTTGGAGGACTGGGAAGCATTCCCCGAAGCCCTCACCACACTGCTTTTGCCAAATCTGTTTTTCACATTATCAAGGGCTTTGTATAAAACATTTTTTCTTTCAGTGTCATGAAATAAATTGGCTTGGAGCGCATCGCTGCTAAAATTGCTGAGGCGCACGCCCAACAATCGAATTGATTTTCCTTTTTTATATAATTGATGAAAAAGCGTTTTGGCAACAGGGATTATTTCGTCATCGGCGGAAGTATAGGGGATACTTGCCTGGCGTGAAGTAGTTTCAAAATCAGGGTATCTTAATTTTATAGTAACACATCCTGCAACTTTTTCTTCTTTGCGCAGGTCGAAACAAATTTTTTCTGTCATTCGTACTATTTCACTCATCAAAAATTCTACATCAGAAATATTTTCTTCAAATGTATTTTCTTTTGAAATAGATTTTTGTTCACGATATTCTTTTATAGTTGATGTATGATTGCCCTGTGCTTTATTCCACAATTCATAACCCCATTTCCCTAATAACTTTTCAAGATTTTCCGGCGTATTGTTGTGAATATCCCGGATAAATTTTATACCATGATAATTTAAAATTTTGTCTGCTTGTTCTCCTACTCCCGGAATTTTATTTACTTCCAAAGGCGCCAGGAATTCCTTCTCTCTTCCCAATGGAACCCAGAGATAACCGTTGGGCTTGGCCTCATTGGTAGCCATCTTTGCAACCATTTTATTTTTTGCAATCCCAAAAGAAATAGGAAGTCCTGTCTCATTCATTATTAATTCACGCAAATCTATTGTCCATTTCAAAGGATCAAAGAAAGTATCCATTCCCTGCAGGTCAATATAAAATTCATCAACAGAAGCTTTTTCAAAAAGAGGCGCTTTGGAAGCAATAATTTGTGTAACCCAATTGGAATACCTGGAATATTCTGAATACGTTCCTGAAACTACAATCGCCTGCGGGCACAGGCGCATAGCAGTTTTCATGGGCATGGCAGAATGAACGCCAAATTTTCTCGCTTCATAAGTACAAGTAGTTACAATACCTCTCTCGCTATGACCGCCAACAATCACAGGTTTTCCTTTTAATGACGGATTTTTTAAGATCTCTACCGAAACAAAAAATGAATCAAGATCAAAATGTGCGATTATGTTGGATGGTACAGACATGATGAAATGTAAATTTACAAATTTCTCTTACGAGACATCTTTATAAATCTCCAATAAGCCATCAGGAATATTTACATAGAGTACCCGGTTTTTTTTATCAATCTTTTCCAATGAATTTTCATGTATCGGAATGAGTACTTCATTGCCATCAATTACTATAGCACACAATACCTGGTGTGGTTGTTCTATTACTTCTATCACTTGGCCCAATTCCTTTTTATCATTTATAATCATAAACCCTAAAAAAGAAATAGGAGCAGCGTCTCCGGCAAATTTTTTAAAATTATCTTCACTTAACCACACTTCTTTTTTAATAAGAAAATGAGCTTTTTCTTTAGACCGGATTCCCTCAAACGAAATGTAAATTTCCTTTTCGTTTTTTATTTTAGTTGATGTAATAAAATAAGGAATAAAACTATCATTTTTTTCTTCGATAAAAATAGTATCCAGCCCTTTGAGCGAAGTCTTTTTCCCCAGGCTGTGTTCCAGAATTAATTGGCCTTCAATACCAAAAGTTGCTGCTAATTTGCCTATTTTAAAATACTGAGCCATGGAAGCAAAAGTAGTTGATAAGTTAATTTGCTAATTTGATATTGATTAATTTTTTATTGGTTTGATAGTTTCCGTCTTAATTCAAAACAAATAAAATAAGCCTGATCTCAATGAATAACTAAAAGCAACCTGCCATTCAAAAAAAATTGCGTTTTATAATAAGATTCCCTATAAATGAGACGGAGACTTCTCCCCTTGATCAGACGGAGACCGTCAGATTAAAAAAAAGTGAACATCTAAAACCAGACATTCACTTAAACTTACAATTATGAGAAAAAAATTTATACGCCCATGTATTCCTTCAGAAGATGTGTACCAGAATAGGTTTTTAATTTTTCCAAAGCTTTATCTTTTATCTGCCTTACTCTTTCCCTGGTAAGGCCATATCTTTCTCCGAGTTCTTCAAGACTTATTGGCTGATCCACACCTATTCCATACACACAGCATATCACTTCTCTCTGGCGCGGAGTAAGCATTGAAAGCGAACGTTCAATTTCCAGGTGCAGAGAATCTTTGAACATTATTTGTTTATCGGCGCTATCTGCATTTCCATTTACCAACACATCAATCAACGTATTCTCCTCACCATCGCTAAGTGGCGAATCCATACTTACGTGCCTTGCAGCTACACTCATAGTTGCAGAGACCTCGTCAATATCCACTTCCAGATAGTTGGCAAGTTCTTCTAAAGAAGGCGCACGTTCATATTCCTGTTCCAATTGAGAATAAGCCCTGCTGATTCTGTTGGTTAATCCTACTTTATTTAACGGCAATCTTACTATTCGCGATTGCTCGGCAAGCGCCTGCATGATACTCTGGCGGATCCACCATACTCCGTAAGAAATAAATTTGAATCCGCGTGTCTCGTCAAAACGCTGGGCTGCCTTTATTAAGCCGAGATTTCCTTCATTAATAAGATCCGGTAAAGTAAGTCCCTGGTTTTGGTATTGTTTTGCCACTGAAACTACGAAACGAAGATTTGCTTTTGTAAGCCTGTCCAGCGCTTTTTGATCGCCTTGCTTTATAAGCCTGGCTAATTTTACTTCTTCCTCTGGGGTAATCAATTCAACCCTTCCTATTTCCTGAAGATATTTTTCTAAACTCTCACTTTCACGGTTAGTAATTGATTTTGAAATCTTTAATTGACGCATACTCATACAGAGATAATTTTGGTAGTTTGTAGATTTTAATTCAGATTCTTAAATGTTTTATGAAATATGAAACGAAAATTATCCTTATTAAAGTATGTTTTAAAAAAATATTATTCATTTTTATTAACTGAAAACTGATTCTCAGTATAAAACAGAGATGAATGTTTTAAAAAATAAATTAAAAAAAAATGATAAATCTGGCGAGTTAGTTAATTTATTTTCTATTATTGCAGTTAATGAATTTCGTTTTTAAGTTTAAATGATGAGTAAGAAAATAAAATATACTGTTGAATACCCGGTAAGATGTTCTCCGGCCATATTATATGAATTCCTTTCTACTTCTTCAGGATTACAGGAATGGTTTGCCGACAAAGTGGAAGATGAAAACGGAGTATTCAGTTTTTCCTGGTCAGGGTCGGGGGAAGATGCAGAAGTGCTGGAAAAAGAAGAAAACAGAATGATTCGCTTTCACTGGGTGGATTCGCCGAAAGATGAATTTTTTGAGTTTACAATTGAAAGATCTGAAGTTACCAATCAAACAATTTTGGTGATCCATGATTTTGCTGAGAAGAAAGATATCAAAGACCAGAGCCAGCTTTGGGAAACACAGGTTAAAGAACTATTTCACCGCCTGGGTAGCTGATCTTTACGAATTCAATGATTTCATTAAAAGTCTGTATCAAAAAATGTGGTGCAGATTCCCATTTTTCCAATTGTATTTTTTTGGCAATCTTAAAAAAACTTTTTTCGATTATTCTTTCTTTTTGTTTTGCATCCAATTCATTTATCCCAATAAAATTGGATGAATAAAAATCATGTTCCCACTCATTTTCATTTACGCAAACAAAAAAATTCTTCCCCCTCAAAAAAGTAAGGCATTCAGAAATATTATTCAGGGATTTAAAATATTTGCCCGAAAGATGAAGTGAAATACTAAAAAAATTTCCCCACCAAAACATAGTTCTCACTGCAAAAACATTTTCTTTTTGGTACATAGCCGGATAATCAAGAATGAGATAAGGAAGGCCATTATACTTTTCCCCTTTTGCAATTTTGCCTCCGGGCTTTTGGAAATATGCGGGCAAAAATTCTTTTTCCAAAGCCACCGACTTTTTGTACTCATCATGCAACAGGCCAAAAAGATGATACACTTTATCAATGATTATTTGTTTTGTGAAAATCCATTGGGTATTACTTACCACTTCCATTTCAAGTGGCGAAAGATGTATTTTTGCTTCTTCACTCATGTTTTTAAATTTACAACAAAAGAGATTAACAGACCCTGAAGATTTTTAAATGTTTAAAAAACTCGATAAACTAATACTAAAAGCTTTTGTGGGGCCATTTCTCGCCACTTTTTTTATCACATTATTTGTGTTTATGATGCAAATATTGTGGAAGTATATTGATGACCTTGTGGGCAAGGGATTGGATATACTGACATTGACTGAATTTTTAATTTACGCGAGTGCCACTTTAGTTACCCTTGCGATGCCAATCTCCATTCTAATTTCTTCGATAATGACTTTTGGCAAACTGGGAGAAAATTTTGAACTCGTAGCAATTAAATCTTCAGGGATTTCTCTATTACGATTCATGCGGCCATTATTCATTATATCAATCCTGCTTACCGGAATTGCTTTTCTATTTGCCAATTATATAGCTCCCGTTGCCAATTTAAAATTCGCTACAATATATCACGACATTTATGAAAAAAGCCCTGCGTTTGATTTGAAGCCCGGAATCTTTTATGACGGCTTCAGAGGATATGCTATTAAAGTAGATAAAAAAGACAAAGATACTTTGGGAGGCGTGTTGATCTATGAACAAACTAACTCAATACAAGACAATACCATTATAGCAGAAAGTGGGAAAATGGATATAAGTAATGATAAAAAATTTCTTGAATTCAGGCTTGAAAACGGAAACAGATACGAAGAGAAAGGAAATTATAACTCTAAGAAAAATGAATTTACCGATCTCAGATTTAAAGAGTATAATAAATTATTTGACCTGAGCCAGTTGAATCTGAAAAAAACATCCGATAGCCTTTTTATGAATAATATCAGAATGAAAACTATGCGTCAATTAGATGTTGATCTTGATTCGTTAAAGAAAGTACCTGATACGCTTTTTAAAAGAAACCGAAAGGAACTGGCAATTTATATAAAATATTCAAAATATAAAGACAGCCTTCAGTCTAAAAAAGAAACAGCAGCTACAAAAGAAAATATAACGGCAAAAAAAATAACTTCGTTCGACACTTTAATCCCCGACAGTTTAAAAACCATTGTTTATTCACAATCACTGAATGAAGTTAGCAACACACGTAATCTTTTACAAATGGCAAGTAGCGATTACCAAAGCTTAAGAAATGATTATACACAACATCAGATAGAATGGTACAAAAAATTATCGCTTTCTTTTGCATGCATCGTTTTGTTTTTCATTGGTGCTCCAATCGGCTCAATTATCCGAAAAGGTGGCCTGGGCATGCCTTTGGTAATGGCATTACTCTTCTTTATGATCTTTTACCTGTTGAATATTTTTGGAGAAAAATTCACAAAAGATCACGTACTGATCCCCATCGTTGGCATGTGGCTGCCGGTAATTATTCTTTCTCCGGTGGGCTTTTTTCTTACTTATAAAGCGATGCATGATTCCCAATTGTTCAATAAGGAATATTATTATCGCCTCTTCAAAAATTTAAGACTGGGAATACGAACCGTTTTCAGTATTTTTATTGGTAATCAAAAAGCTTAAATTAAAAAATTATACTTATGGAAGATTTAAAAAAGACACATCGCCGGGATTTTATTAAAACAACAGTAAAAGGAAGTATCATAGCAGGTATTGGAATATCTTCAATGAGTAGTATTTTAGAATCGTGCTCTTCTTCAAAAAATCTGTCAAAACAATTTTTCAAAACCGGCTTCGACCAAACACCTTTGC
>DASSHD010000187.1:0-11828 GCA_035693085.1 Hanamia sp.
GTTTGGGAAGACTAATTTATACTGTACGTTGGATGAATTTATGTAACAAATTTAACTTGTCGGCAAAGGCAGGTTTGTGGCAGAAGGCATTTGAGCTTTAGCTCAAATTAATACTGAGGTTTAATTCACTTTACCAATGAATTAATTTGGATGAAATGAATTCACAAATTATTAATTCATGTTTGGATTCAATGACTCTATAAACCATGGAATGGCTGCGATATTATCTGCAGCAGCTTGTTTAATCTTTCATCATCGAATTTTAAAAGACAGCATCAACTTCCTCACACTACTTCTTTAAATTATTTAATGGTAATTGAGAATCAAGTTGCATTTTAATTTTGAATATAGTCAAAACAATTTTACTTTCAATTATATATTCTTTCTTTACTATTAAAATTCAGCTTTGAGAAAAATCTACCTTTTATATTTTTTTCTGTCGACAGGAGATTATGCAGATGCGCAATCCTCGCGAAAACCTGTAGCAGCCTCATATATAGGCTTAGGAGCTTATAGTATGAATCATATAGATCTATTTTCTGTGAGTGCCAACCAGGCTGCTCTGGCTCAAATGAAAAATCCTTCATTTGGAGTTTATGGTGAAAGAAGATTTTCGCTGGCTGAAACAAATATGTATTCTGCAATAGTAGCGCTTCCTACAGAACACGGAAATTTTGCCTTCCAGGCGGATTATTTTGGTTATAAAAATTATAATGAATCTCAACTGGGAATTGCTTACGCAAGAAAAGTTGGCGATAAAATGGATCTGGGAATAAAATTCAATTATTATTCATTTAGAATTCCGGGTTTTGAAAGCTCTTCAACAGTAAATTTTGAAATCGGCGCAATTGCTCATTTAACAGAAAAATTAAATGCAGGAATTCATTTTTATAATCCGGTTGGTGGCAGACTTTCAAAAACTGATAATGAAAAACTAAGTTCGGTTTATACATTCGGAATAGGATATGAAGCTTCAGAAAGCTTTTTAATAAGTGCTGAAATTGTAAAGCAGGAAGATTTGCCGGTGAATGTGAATGCAGGAGTGCAATACAATTTTGATAAACAATTTTTTGCACGCTTTGGTATTTCTTCTCAAAATGAATCTCCTTATGCAGGAGCGGGTGTGAGCTGGGACAACTTTCGTGTTGATGTAAGCGCAAGTTACCATCCACAACTCGGTCTCAGTCCCGGCTTAATGCTAATTATGAATTTCAAATCAAAAAATATTGAAGGGAATTAATAATATAAAAAGCTTTTTATTAACGCTTTATTTTATATTTAGCTCGGCTGGTAATATTTATGCCCAGGAAATTCCCGGTGATCCGATGGACACACCATTTATAATCGAGGAACAATTAGAAAACTTAACAGCGGCAAATGAAGATGAAACTACAGAGGATGATTCTTATGCACAGGAAATGTTTTATTTTATAAAAGAACCGATTAACCTGAATGATGCTGATGCGGGGATTCTTGAACAATTACATCTGTTAAGCCCGATACAAATAAGCAATCTGCTCTCCTACAGAAAATTGCTGGGGAATTTTATCAATATTTATGAGATACAAGCTATACCCGGATGGGATTTGACATTAATAAGACGCATAAGACCATACATCACTGTTTCGCAAAAAACTCAGGTATTTAATTCTATCAGTAAACGAATAAAAAATGGAGAAAACACTTTACTTGTAAGGGCAACGCAAATACTTGAAAAATCGAAAGGCTATCTTTTAGATAGCAGCGTAGCCAAAAATTATTATCCGGGAAGCCCTCAGAAAATTTTGGTTCGCTATAAATACAGATTTGGAAATTTATTGCAGTATGGTTTTACTGCAGAAAAAGATGCAGGTGAACAATTTTTTAGAGGCGCACAAAAAAAAGGATTCGATTTTTATTCGGCACATCTTTTTATCAGGAACCTGGGAATTATTAAATCACTTGCTATCGGGGATTTTTCAGTAAATATGGGACAGGGATTAATACAATGGCAAAGCCTGGCATTTAATAAGGGTGCAGAAATAATGAATGTAAAAAGACAATCAGAAGTATTGCGTCCATATAATTCAGCAGGAGAAATTGCATTTAACAGGGGCATTGGAATTACAATAAAGAAAAATAAATGGGAAACAACAGGATTCGTGAGCTATAGAAAAATAGATGCAGGATTTAATGTGGATACACTGAATTGGGAAGATTATGTTTCTTCATTACGGCTTTCAGGATATCATCGCACTGTAAATGAAATTACAGGGAAGGGAGTTCAGGGGCAACTGGCTTTAGGAGGAAATCTTGCTTATTTCAAAGAGAGATTTCACTTTGGCGCCAATGCAGTGCATTATGATTTTGAGCACACTATTACCAAAGAGGATTATTTGTACAATAAATATTCTCTATCCGGGAAACATGCTGGAAATTACAGTATAGATTACAGCTTTACTTATAAGAACCTGCACTTTTTTGGTGAAGCTGCTGTAGATGAAGGCCTTGATAAAGCCTTTATTAATGGGTTACTGATTAATACAGATTCGCGTGTGGCAATGAGCTTTTTATACCGGAATATTTCAAGAGGCTATCAATCATTATATTCCAATGCATTTACCGAAAATACCTATCCTACCAATGAAAGCGGTTTCTATTCCGGCATTACTATTACTCCAACAGATTTTTTGAGAATAGATGGTTACGCGGATTTTTATCATTTCCCCTGGCTCAAATACAGAACTGATGCGCCCACTTCGGGTAATGATTATATGATTCAACTTTCCTACAGGCCAAACAAACAGGTAGAAGTTTATGTGAGATATAAAACCGAAAATAAACCAATCAATTATAATCCGGATAATTTTAATTTGAATCCGGTAACGGGAAGACCGAAACAAGGATTCAGAACCCAGTTTAATTATAAACCGGATAGCAGATTTACATTTCGTTCGCGGGTAGAATTATCATGGTTTGATAAAAGGGCCCGCCCGGATGACCTGGTCGGACGGGGTGACACTCCGCAAACCGGTTTTCTCACATTTGCCGATGTTTTGTACAAACCAGTATTAAAGGCCTTTTCAGGAAATATCAGGTTGGCCTGGTTTGAAACAGATGGCTATGACAGCCGCATGTATGCCTTTGAAAACGATGTATTGTACAGTTACTCTATACCGGTTTTTTTTGATAAAGGGTTTCGCTATTACTTCAACCTGAAATATGATATCTCACGAAAACTTTCCGTTTGGTCAAGATTTTCACAAACAATTTATGCTGGGAAAAATATTATCGGTAGTGGGCTTGATGAAATTAAGGGAAACGTAAAGTCAGAAGTGAAGATGCAGGTGATGTATAGGTTTTGATTTCTCTATAAGGTATTCAACGAATCGGAAATCTTCTTACCTTAATTAGATAATTTTAATAAACTGAGACCTCGGAACGCTCTACAATTCTCCAAAAACATTTAATTTGCATTTAAACAAGAAATTTATGAATAGCCAAACCATAACAATTGATTTTCCGGGCGACATACTTTTAGCTTTAAATGAATCTGAAGGCGATTTAAAAAAAAGAATCAAATTAGCCCTGGCCATTCAATTGTACGAACTCCAAAAATTAACTATTGGAAAAGCAGCACAACTTTCAGGGGTTTCACGCTTTGAATTTGAAACTGAACTTTCTAAAAATAAAATTTCAATTTCGAATTTGACAAAAGACGATATTTTGAGCGATATTGAAAAATTAAAATAAGATGAAAAAAGGACTTGTAATTGCCGATTCAGGGCCTATATTCTCTCTTGCCTTAATAGATGAACTCAAAATTCTCCATAAATTATTTGATGAGGTTAGAATATCAAATGCAGTTTGGGAGGAAATAACTTTAAACGAAACCTCTAAATTTTATAAAAAGATTATAGGTTTTTTTGAGCCAAAAGTTACCAGAATATCAGGCTTTAATGATTTGACTTTTTTGATGGGTATGGAGAATCCGAATCACTGATTCTTTATAAAGAACTTAATGCCGATTTTCTTTTAATAGATGATAAGAAAGCAAGGAATATTGCAGAAAATTTCAACATGAACTGTATAGGAACTTTAGGCTTGCTGTCAACTGCAAAAACGAAAGGCCTTATAAAGGATTTGCGGCTTTACTTTAATTTTGTTGTTAGAAAACAATAGATATTATTCTGTAAAATTGCTGAATGTCATATTGGAAAAACATAATGAGCCAAAAATAATATAATGTTTAAGAAAAGGTGTTTGCTTTATGATCAATCCTGATGAACGAATCAAAAAACAAGAGTCTCAAAATATTTTTTTTGTTTAACCATTCTATGGCTTTTATGTAAATAATCTTAAAATATATTATATTTATTAAACATTTCTTTTTAATTTCTGATTTTTTTTAAATAAATCTTTAATCATTTTCTTAAAGATAGAAAGTTTTTTTTCAAACAAAGCAGCAGAATCGGATTAAAAGTTGTCATTGTTAAGTTAATGTGAAGTTTTCATTAATTAACATTTTTTTGGTTTTTCGAGGAGAACCCCATATTTTGCAATCTTAAAATATAAACTATACATAATGAGAAGATTTCTTGCATTATTTGCAGTGCTAATGCTCAGTGGAGTATTGGCATCTGCCCAAACACATTCAGTGAAAGGTCATGTTACCGGTCCGGATGGTAATCCTCTTCCCGGTATAACTGTTCAGGTTAAGGGAACTAATACAGCTACTGCTACTGATGCCAACGGACAATTTGATTTAACTGTACCTTCCGATGCGACCCTGGTTTTTACGGGAGTAGGTTTTGAAGAACAAAGTATAAAAGTAGGCGATCGTTCTTCAATAAATATGTCATTAACATCCAGTACAAAACAACTGAGTGAGGTAGTTGTTACTGCTTTGGGTATTTCACGCGAAAAAAAGGCATTGGGATATGCAACCCAGACTTTGAGTTCTGAAGCAATAAACAAGGGTGCAAATCCGAACCTGGCTTCAGCATTGGAAGGTAAGCTTTCAGGCGTGGAAGTTAGGACATCGAGTGGCATGCCCGGCGCTTCGGCTCAGATATTTATAAGGGGTGCCCGTTTTTTTGATGGTAATAATAATCCATTATATGTTATTGACGGCACACCTGTCAATAGTGATCCTGACTTTAGCGTAGGTGGCAATGGTGTAACCGGTACAGACTATGCCAGTCGTTCGATTGATATTGACCCCAGTGATATCGCCTCTATTAGCGTATTGAAAGGACAGGCTGCATCTGCTTTATACGGGATGCGGGCATCTAACGGTGTTATAATGATTACAACCAAGAGTGGTGCAAACCTTAAAAAGGGGAAAGCTCTTGTGAGCGTATCTTCTAATTTTCAGATAGACCAGGATTCCAGGCTTCCGGATTTACAGACTCAGTATGCCCAGGGAAGTGGAGGAAAATTTAGCCAGACTGCATCTACTACATGGGGGCCGTTAATCAGTAGTTTGCCTGATAATACCACCTATGGAGGTAATGTTCCTAATTCCTTTAATAATAATGCACCTACAGACCAGACAAAGGGGAAATATTGGAATATCAAAAAAGGCGCATGGGTTACTCCACAGGCATATAATAATCCTAAAGACTTTTTCCAAAATGGCCTGACTTCCAATAATAATCTAAGCATTGCACAGCATGGAGATTTTGGTAATTATTATATTGGATTAGGCGCTACCAATCAATCTGGAATTGTTCCTAAATCAGGAATGAACAGGTACAATGCAAAAATTTCAGGAGATTTTAATGTAAGTAACAAAATAAAAGCAGGCGCCAACGTTAATTTCTCTTCTACAGATATTGATAAGATGCCATCCGGTAATAGTAGCTATTTTTTTGAAGTTTATGGCGCTCCAATTAGTTATGATCTGGCAGGAACTCCAACTCATGTAAAAGGCAACCCTTATAAACAAATTCAATACCGTGGAGGAATTTTTGATAATCCTTACTGGGGTACTCAATTCAACAAATTTAATGAATTAACACGCCGCGTTTTTGGTAATACTTATGTTTCCTATAGCCCTGTTAAGGATTTGAATATTCGTTACCAGGTTAGTATGGATGAATATACCACAGGCCGTACTGAGCTTTATGGATATGGATCAGGCCCTTTTAGCACGGGGCAGATTGTAAATGGAGCATTAATACAACGTACCTTTAATTCCCTTTTGAATATAACATATAATAAGCAAATAAACGATAAGTGGCATGTGAATGCATTAGTTGGAAATGAATTAAATGATAATTTCCAAAGAGATATGTCAGGAACCGGAACTGGTTTTATTATACCGGGTTTTAATAATATTAGTAATGCAAGCACCCAAACTACTACCGAAGATGTATATAAAAACAGAACTGTAGGTTTTTATGCCCAGGCAGGAATTGATTGGAATAGCATGCTTTATCTGAATGTTACAGGTAGAAACGATTATGTATCTACAATGCCACCTGATAATCAATCTTTCTTTTATCCATCTGCTTCGCTATCATGGGTGTTTAGTCAATTAAATAGTTTGAGGGGAAGAGGCTTTTTCGGAAAATTAAGGGCTTCTTATGCACAGGTAGGCGCACCAGGTACTTACAATCCACCAATTTACCTCCGGGGGTCGGCAGGTAGTGGTTTTCTTTCGTCAACTGATATTGAGTTTCCCTTTAATGGTATAGTAGGTTTTCGTCAAAATCCTACTTTGTACGATCCACATTTAAAGCCACAGAATACCAATTCATACGAGTTGGGTGTTGATTTAGGATTCTTTGATAACAGGATTCATTTAGATTATACCTATGTTCACCAGAGGACGATAGATCAAATCTTTTCTATTCCCCTGGCGGGTTCTACCGGGTTTGCTCAGATTGTAAAAAATGCAGGTGATATGCAGAGTAATGTACATGAGGCCACATTGACTCTTGTACCGGTAAAGTCAAGAGATTTTGAATGGGACCTGACAGCTAATTTCACTAAAGTACTCAACAAGGTTATTAGTTTAGCTCCGGGGGTGGATAATATATATCTCGGTGGATATGTTGATCCCCAGGTGAGAGCTGCTATTGGATATACTTATCCATCAATTTATGGAACTACATTTGAAAGAAATGCCGAAGGGCAGGTTGAAATTGACGATGACCCTAACAGCACTACATACGGTATGCCCTTATTGGGATCAGATGGCGTAATAGGGTCTGTTACTCCTAAGTTTATTTTAGGAATAAATAACGAATTCACTTATAAATCTTTTCATTTTAGTTTTTTAGTTGATTGGAAAAATGGAGGCCAGATGTATTCAGGTTCAAACAGGTTAATCAATTTGTATGGCACTTCCGCTAAAACCGGTGGTCGAGGGACTGATAAATTGGTTATTAATGGTGTGAAAGCTTCAACAGTGGATGCAAGCGGTAAGGGAGGAGATCCAAATGATATAGTGGTAACAGGCGCCAATAATTTTCAAACCCTTTACGCAACTGTTTATGGAGGTATTTCCGAAGCAAATGTTTATAGCACCTCTTTTGTAAAATTGCGGAACGTATCTTTAAGTTTCGATTTACCTAAATCAGTTTGTGAGAAGACCAGGTTTATCAGTTCAGCAGCTTTGTCGGTATCAGCGAGGAATATTTTATTATGGACGGCTCTTCCTAACTTTGACCCAGAATCTTCACAGGGAAATGGCAACATGCAGGGAGGGTTTGATTATATGTCATTACCTCAAACAAGGAGTATGGGTGTGGGACTGAATCTTACATTTTAAATCTATAAATTCAAAAAAATTAAAGAAATTAATATGAAATATCTAAGAATTATTACAGCCGGAGCCTTTATTCTTTGTTTGTCCGCCTGTTCAAAAAGTAAGCTTACTGATATCAATAAGGATCTGAATGATCCTACTGATGTACCTGCTGCCAATATACTTCCCAGTGCTATTATAAAGACATCTTTTACTACTACCGGTACTGATCTGGCCTGGTATTCTTCTTTATTCATTGAGCAAAGCGCTGGAGTGGATGAGCAATTTTATGACGCTGATCGTAGATCTGTTTTGCCCGCTGCCTCTTTGGTTAACAATAGCTGGAACGACAATTATGATCTTTTAGCAATATTACATGACATGATTGGAAAAACATCACCGGACGGCAGTGATCCTGATCCGGCTTTGCTGGGTATCTCCCAGGTGTTAACAGCATATAACCTGGCAGTTACTACAGACATGTGGGGAGATGTTCCCTGGTCAGAAGCACTGATGGGTTCAAAAAATGTACATCCTACTTATGATAAACAACAAGACATTTATAATGCGATATTTGGGCTGTTAAATAATGCAATCGCTAATCTGACAGGTAATAGCGCTTCTGCATACTCAAGCCAGGATTTAATTTATGGCGGATCTTCTTCCAATTGGATAAAAGCTGCATGGAGTTTGAAAGCAAGATATTTTATGCATTTGGAGAGAGTAGTTCCTGCTGACATAGATTCGGTATTAGCTTGTATTCCGAAAGGCTTTACAGGGCCTGATAATGCTTTTATTTTTGATAAATATGAAGCCACTACTATTGGTGGTAATCCCTGGTGGGACTTTACTTTTTATGAGAGAGGAGATTTATGTGCAGGTAAAACTTTGTACGATTTGATGGCAAGTAGAAATGATCCGAGAATTGATGCCTACTTTGTTCCTGATGATAATGGTAATATAACACCCGCTCCAAACGGGACTGCAGACAGAACACGTGCCGGTAATGGACTATATTCCTTTTCTAATATTACAGGAGCTACCTGGGATGAAGAAACGGTGGCTACACCCATGATGACTTATCATGAATTATTATTCCTGCAAACAGAAGCACTTGCCAGGAAAGGCGAGGATTTTACAGCTTCTTTAAAGATGGCCATAGAAGCTAATTTCGTTTTCCATGGTCTTACCATTACTGACGCGGATACTTACTATACATCAGAAGTGCTCCCTAAATTAGGAGCCGATCTGACTGCTAATTTACAGGAAATAATGACTCAGAAATATATTGCCATGTACGAGCAGGAATCTATTGAAGTTTATAACGATTACAGGAGAACAGGGATTCCGACAATGAATAATCCTAACAACAATTTGGCTAGTTATGGATTTCCTCAAAGATTCCCCTATCCGAGCAGTGAAGTAACTGCAAATCCGTCTAATGTACCTACTGTAAATATTTTTAAGGATAAAATCTGGTGGGCTAATTAATAATATAATTTGATTTTTTAAAAGTATCCGGATGTGAGTCCGGATACTTTTTTGGGTATAATACTGAGAAAACAGGAATCTGCAATTAAAGTTCTTTTACTGGTTATTTTTTTGAAGGGATTTTTTTTCAATTTTATATGTGGATAACGATGAAAAATTGCATGAAATATTTTTTTCAATCTGAGTAAATCAGATCCTTCATTTTCCCTTTCCCATTAGTATGATCCTTATTGAGTGGATCATTATTTTAGAATCCAATGTAGTGAGAAAATCAGCCTTATTGTCGAAATTACGGGGAAAAATTCAAACACGAATGAATATGAAGACATTGACAAACAATTGGATAAAATTCTCAAAGAATGGCAGAGAGATATTTGATAGACACATCTGGTGTTATGAACTTTCTAACAAAAAACTTTTATCTCTGATTGAGCAGACTTCCTCTCTAATCCCAAAATTCATCCAGCTTTCTTTTTTCTTTTTTTGTGGGCCTTCCTTGTTTACTTTTTCGTTTTCCGGTATTAAAAACAAAAGCGCTTGATTGTATTGTTTCCTTAATCACTTCGGGAGAAAGATCTAAATAATGTTTGATAGCATCTTCATATTTAAGCCGGTTGTGTAATAAGGAGTTTACCTCTATGATCCATTTTTTATGTTCGGTTTTAATTTCATAAATATCACCTACAGTTACCGTTTTTGCAGGCTTCACATTGATTCCTTTGCATTTCACTTTCCCGCTATTACATGCTTCTGTAGCTATGCTTCTTGTTTTAAAAATCCTGATAGCCCACAAATATTTATCAATTCTTAATTTTTCATTTTCTGCCATACACAAATTTATTGTATTTCACTTTGTTGCATTTTACGATTCAATTAAAAAAAACTGCCAGTAAACAAATGAATAATACGAATTATTAATCGTCTATTCTTTATCTGTAAGCCAAATAACAGAAAAATAAACAATTCAATTTTTCAGCAATTTAGCATTCCGGGAATATAATCATAACCTTTGTATTTTTATACGAAAATCAAACATCATGACTTATAAACCTGTAAGAGTTTTATTCCTTATTATTTTCTCTGTATTTACATGCACTTCTTTTTCTCAGTTTAGACCAAAACAAATTGACTGGACTGCTGACGGAAACTCCACATTGATAATAATAGGAGGTAATATCGTAAAGACCAATCTTGAAACCGGCACACAGACTGTACTCGTTAAAAGAGATCAACTCATTCCTTCGGGATCAACGGAACCATTGACTTTCGATATTTACAGCTTTTCTTCCGATTATAAAACGCTGCTGATCTTTACTAATACTGCCAGGGTATGGCGCTATAATACCCGCGGGGATTATTGGATATTGGATCTAACATCGAATCGTTTAACACAACTGGGGAAAGGGCTTCCTTCGCAATCATTGATGTTTGCAAAAATTTCTCCTGATGGAAAGGAAGCCGCTTACGTAAGCGGACATAATTTGTATGTGGAAGATCTTACAACCCATAAAATAAAGCCCTTAACGGTTGATGGCACAGTAAAATTAATCAACGGTACTTTCGACTGGGCTTATGAAGAAGAATTTGGTTGCAGGGATGGATTTCGCTGGAGCCCGGATAGTAAAAAAATTGCTTTCTGGCAAGTGGATGCAAGAAAAATCCGGGACTATTATATGCTCAATACTACAGATTCTGTTTATTCTAGAATTATTCCTGTGGAATACCCAAAGGTTGGATGGCCACCTTCCCCTGTTCGTATCGGCGTAGTAACAGTTGATAATGATAAGATAAAGTGGATGAATGTTCCGGGAGATCCGCAGGAGCATTATATCCCAAGGGTGGAATGGGCTGATAATTCAAGCCAGTTGATTCTGCAACAATTAAACAGGAAACAAAATGAAAGTAAGCTTTTTTATTGCGATGTAAACACAGGTGCTGCAAAAAGTTTTTATTCAGAGAGCGATAAGGCTTTTATTGATATTAAATCCAGATGGAATGATGATGACCCTACCGGCTGGAATTGGTTAGATAATGGTAAAGATTTTTTGTGGGTAAGTGAAAAAGATGGATGGCGACATATTTATCTGATCAGCCGTGATGGCAAAGAAACTTTAATTACCAAAGGTGATTATGACATTGGAAATATCAAATGCGTTGATGATAAAAATGGTTATGTCTATTTTATGGCTTCACCTGATAATGCCACTCAACTTTATTTGTATCGTGTTAAGCTAAATGGGAATGGTACATTAGACTCACTTTCACCTTCCAATTTAATCGGAACACACGATTACAATATTTCACCCGGGGCAAAGTATGCCTTACATTTATTTTCCAATTATAAAACTCCTCCTATTTATGAATGGATTACTTTACCAGATGGAAAACCATTTAATGAAGAAATGAGTATTGAAAAAAATATGGAAGTAAATAAAAATAGCAATATACAATTTTTCAAAGTTACTGTAGAAGATAGTATCACGCTTGATGGATGGATGGTCAAACCCTTCAATTTTGATTCAACAAAGAAATATCCTGTAGTATTTTATGTATATGGTGAGCCTGGTGCATCAACGGTGAATGATGAATTCGGGGCACAGGA
>DASSHD010000188.1:0-3597 GCA_035693085.1 Hanamia sp.
TGTATCTCTTTTGGCAGAGAGCCGCCAACAAAATTATTATTTAGAATTTGCACCTCATTACAATGCTCCAGACTAAAAGCAGGCTCCATTCCCGAAGGAAATCCGGGGAGGGATTTTTGTACGATATAATTGCCGTTGAAAATTAAACCGTTCACGTTCTCAGCAAAAAGCACAGGTGAATCAAACACCTGAAATTCATTTCCCGTTATACTAATATTTGAATGAACATACCTGCCTTTTTCAAAATGATTCGTTTCGGGTTTTATGAAGATTACATAATCATCAGGCGCTGAATTGTACCCACAATCAATGAATTTATTGTTGCGAATAATTACATTTTTTACGGGTCCTGATTCGAACCATGAGTTGCAATCATCTGCAATTAAAATAGCGTGCATGCCTGTGCGATAAAAAGTATTACTTTCTATCAATACACTCCTTCGCGTGGTTACCAACAGGCCGCGGGTTTCGGTATGTTCAAAACGATTGTTTTTAATAACAACAGAAGGTGTTTTGGATATATTTTCCACACAGTCGCTTTCCTGCCATTGTTTTGGAACAGGAATATTCAGTTCCAACTCTATTTCTTTTTGCGAAATCATTTTTGACGATTTGACCACTGCAGTCCCAAACGGCAATAGTGTTTTATGATTTACGAATTCAATAGAATCACTTTTTTCAAATGCATTGAATCCCCATGTTTGGTCATGCATAAAACGCACAATAATCTTGTTGGAATCAGCTTTTATGATACGAAGCGCGGTTCCATGAATATTCACAGGATCATCATGCGAACCTGAACAAAAGGAATTTTCAATCCTGACCAAACCATAACATCCTGAAAAATGGAAACAATCGGCAAAAGCCGCAATCACCCTGCCAGAGCCGGGTTTGGGGGCAATGCTAACATTCCTGATGAAAATATTTTTCGACAACTGGCTTACTATACCCAGCCCGTGGATATAATAAAATTTCAGATTCTCAAACGAAACATCGGAAGAGCAATTATTAAAGACGCCCACTTCATCACGGTATGGATCCCTGACGGAGAGCATGTCACCTGCTTCAAACTTACTTTCTTTAAAATTCCCTTCGAATCTTACCTTGAAAGGAGAAAGTTCAATCGCATTACTATTACTAAAAAAGTTCCATGAACCATAGCCCATCGTTTCCTGCGAAGGCGTATAATCAATTAAAAACGGGTTATTTGTTTTCCATCCCTCTCCATACCATATTAATTGGTTATGATTATCCTGTTTTTCAATGGCATACCATGAGTCCCGATTAATGTTAACAATAACATCCGAATCGGTTTTTGAAATTATTTTCATCTCCGACATGGTGGGCCGTTGAAAATCGAAAAGGAGATTGTTCACTTTAAAATTATGACAATGATCTATTGCCATCAGCATCATTTTACCATGATAAACCAGCGAGGTATTATTCCCTTCCAATGTTATATTGGAAAGGCCTTTAAAAAGCATTCCAATTGTTTTCTCTTTGGAAAGACTATCATTTTCTGTAGCGTTAGAAATATAATAGATGTGCTTTGAAGCCCCGTCTGGCCACAAATCTATCCTGCCACCGGGAAATTTTATGATGCAACTATCAAACCCTGCAGCATCGTTGATGGCACGCGCTATATTAGCAGATGCATTTTGGTACGAATCGGGAACGACTCCATAATCTGAAAGATTGATTATTTTTTGAGCTTGAACCGCATTACCTGTTCCGGCAAAAAAAAGAATAAGTGAGAAATATTTTATCATTATAAAAGTTGATAAGAGTTGTAATCAATCAGAGTATTCAATCTCAATTTTATTTCTCTTCGGCTATTAATAACCATCCTTTTAATGGCTCTATGGGTATGGAATCATCGGGTGAAAATATTGCTTCCGGCTGAAATGTTTTCACGGGCGGCGCGATTAATTTTACTTTTTCCGGATTTAATCCTAACGCCTTCCAGTCAATCATCAATTTCACATTCACCTTTGCAGGCGCCCAACTTGCGATGGAAATCAATGTTTTTCCTTTCCGTAAATATGCTGTTGTCAGTACATTCGGGTTGGAAGTTTTCACTACAGAATTAGTATCCCAATAACCAATCATTTTTGAATCAGCAATGCCAAAGCTATCCCATACTTTCCATACATCTTTAGGATCGCAAACAACGCCATCGGTTGACCAGGGCAGGCGCGCAGTCATTCCATACACCATACCACGCCACGGATTGCCTCCTCCCTGAAGCATATCTCCCATTAAGCCAAAAGGAATTCCTGTACATTCTACTAACCAATTTGCCGGAGGCATTTTATCATATTGAAAACTTTCGCCAAACCAGAGTTTATTAGTGTATGGAAAGAATGCAGTGTATTGTGTAGCAGGCCCTTTCGAAAAGCCTGTGTTGGAATGAAGGTCAATCAGGCAACCTGGCTTTACACTATCCATAGTTTCACGCATTCTTTTTATTATATGACGATCAAACGATACGTCATCTAAATACAGGCCATCTATGTCTTCATTTTTGATAAGCCACGCCAATCCCCTGATATAAAAATTATACCAGCGTGAATCTCCGGGAGCTGACTCAAGAGCAGCATCAATATTCCCCAAATCATTTACAATAGGCGTGTACCAGGCAGGCGTATAATCATCAACCAGGTGTTCGCGAAGCCACGGATAGCCGCCTCCTTCTCCTTTTGAAAGAATTTCATGGTTGAGGCTCAGCAACGCCCATATTTCAGGTGTGTGATTGGTAAGTTCGCGAATGGTATAATAAATTTTTACTTTCACTCCTTTTTTGTGCCAGTAATCGGAGAAATATTTAATTTTTTTATTTACAAGAAATGGATAATTGATATAAGGATTATATGAATTTCCCTGGTGAATATTAATCACTTTAATACCGGCATCAACTGCGTTGGAATCTGGCCAGGGGTTTTCGCCATTATGATAATAGCGTTGAGTAAACTGGGCTTTTGTATCCAGTTTTTTAATTGGAGTAATAATGAAGTCAAACTCAAAAGTAATTTCTTCGTTTGTTTTAAAATCTCTGTCACCCGAATAAACAATGGCCGTTACAGTATCTTTATTTTGCCTTACAGAGAAACCACCTTTATCATCATTGTACCAGCTTGCAGGCGGTTTGGGATGATAGAGATTCAGTAACGGGCCATGATAAGTGCTTCCTAATAATTCACAATAAATCCCTCCATAGGTATTTCCCATCCAAAAGCTGTCGTGAGGGCCTTTCCATTTTGCATCAAGGCTATCAGGAACAATGGTTCCCGGTAATCCCATACCCATCATGTATTTCGCCACTTCTTTTCTGAAGGGGATTTCCAGTCGAAAGTCTTTTAAATTCACATCATGCAAAGCCTTCAGATGAATTGTATAATGTATATAGCCATCAAATTCTAATGACCTATCGGCCCGCAATTCAAAATCTTTTGAAAAAGAGTTCCAGGTATTGTCAACTCTTCCATTATTTTTTTCAGAAAAATCTGATTTTTCTTCAGTGAAATTTTGCCCTTCCGCAATATACCTTATTGGCGCAGCTAACACTTGCGTTCCCCATACTTTAATGGACGCCGGCAT
>DASSHD010000189.1:0-4569 GCA_035693085.1 Hanamia sp.
TTACATTTTCTTCCCTGGCAACAGATTGTTGTTTTACGTGCAGCGGAATATCAGCGAGCAAATTTTGTTGTTGCAAACACAGGTACAACAATGCAAATCTTTGCTGTGATAAAGTAAAGAGATTAAACTCTTCAAAATCGGTAGCATCATTGATATAAAAACGCAGCTTCTCAAAATTAGCCGTGATAACATAAGTGCAGTTTTTATGTTTGTGCTTGTAGCCAAAAGCCTGGTTGCTAACTTTATCCAGATCAGCCGTGCCCGTGTCTTTTAATTCGATAACGGCAATCACATTATTTTTCAATAAAATGGCGCCATCGCTTTTGGTAGCATCCGTTACCGATTTTTTCTCCAACACTAAATTGTAGCCGGGTTGCGGATTTAGCGTGTATCCCAAAACCGTTACAAACAAGTCGCGTACAAAACCTTCCTGGTACTCTTCTTCTTTGAGATTACGAATATTTTCCTGCATCGCAGGATTATGAAAATGAGCGGTAAATGCCTGCCATGCAATTTGCAGTTCAGTTTTATTAATATCGCTTACATATTTGTTTACAACAGATTGTTGAAATAAAGGCATGCGCTAAAATAAGGATTTATTTGTCGCTAAGGTTGCCAACCTTTTATGAATTCGCTTTAGCTTGAGCGTGCCTGTTTCAAGGTTGGCAACCTTCAAAATAAAAATCCCACTTATTTGTTGCTTTACTATAATATGACTGGAAAAATATTTACAGAACCAAAGCTTTTCATCAAGCTTTAATATTTACGCCTTCGTAAATTTCCGCGATGGCAATTTTTTCATCAATGGTTTCAACGAACAGATAATTTTCAACAGAATCATACTCCTCCAATTCCCAATGATTATTTTCATTTAACCTGAATACTTCGATATGAATGGTTTCGGAATCTACAAGAATATATTCTTTTAGCGTTGGGATATCGCGGTACAATTTAAATTTAACACCACGGTCATAATTACTTGTGGATTTGGAAAGCACTTCAATAATTACAGTCGGGTTTAAAACATTGTAATCGCCATTATTAAGCGTTATTATTTCGCCGCAAATAATAGAAATATCAGGATAGGTAAAAAGTGTGTTTGACTGAATATGAATACGCTGATCGCTTCCATAAGGTTTACATTTTTTTCCTTTTAATTTATTATATAAAATACCGGATAAATTAAAAGAAATAGTATTATGCGGAACCTTTGCGCCTGACATCGCAAATATCTCTCCTTTATAATATTCATTTTTTTCTATTGAAGCATTTTCCATTTCAAGATATTCTTCAATAGAAAATTTTTGTTTGCCGTATGCAACAGCGGGTTCATGAACTTCCATATAATAAAGTTATCATTTTTTTCTTAAATTTTTATTAACAGGAAATTTAAAATAGCCGGAATTTGTTTGTTTACTGCAAAAGATTTTCTTTCTTCACATTTTTGTAAAGCAATCTCAATACCGAAAGAAGCACAATCAACAACAAAGGAAGCGCAATTATAAAACCTCCTATAACGGCGATGGTCAGCGGTTGGTGGAGTTGGGCTCCTGTTCCTTTTTCTTTTTTCTTGTTAAGCCTTAAAATGTGGTGATTTTGATAATTTCCTTAATACTTTATGGAATTATATTAACTTTGATAGATAACAAAAATATTGAAAGAATATGGTTACAGTAGTTGGAACATATCAAAATGGCTATGTAAAACTTGACAAAGATTATCACTCAAAAAAGCCAGTAAAAGTAATTCTTACATTTTTGGAAGAAGTACCTAATCAAACTGAAAAAGAGCTATCTCTAACAGACTTTTCATTTTCACAAAGTCAAAAAAATCTGGAAAACTTTAAAGGTTCATTCAGCGAGACAGTAATTGAAGAAAGAAGACTTGAACTATGAGAATATTTTTAGACACATCTTCTTTATTCAAACTTTAACATCGTGAAGCTGGCACCGTAAAAATTGAGCATATATTTTCTCAGGGAAAGGTAACTGAAGTTTATTTGTCAGAGATAACAAAGGTAGAATTTGCATCATCAATCTGGAAGAAAGTAAGAACGGGAGAAATAACAGAATTAGAAGCAATCACAACTTTACAACTATTTGAAAGAGATAGCAACAAATATACTTTTGTTGCGACAAATAGTATTATAATTGAGCAAGCCAGAAATTTGGTGACAAAATATGGAATAAAAGGTTTGAGAACATTAGATGGTATCCAACTTTCGAGTGCAATTGCTTTAGCGGCAGCTGTTGAACTATTTGTAACATCTGATAATTTATTAAACTCATTTTTAAAAGAAGAAGGACTACAAACGGAGAACCCCGGCAACTAACATTATGTTTTTTAATATAGTGGAAACGAATATTCCTTAGAAAGCTTGCTCCCGACAAATACCTTATAAAAAATAGAAATACTTATTATTTCCCTGCCTTTGCCGGCAGGCAGGTTCGCTTACTGCAAAAGATTTTCCTTCTTCACATTTTTGTAAAGCAATCTCAATACCGAAGGAAGCACAATCAATAGCAATGGAAGCGCAATTATAAAACCACCGATTACTGCTATAGCCAAAGGTTGATGCAATTGCGCCCCCGCTCCTATTCCCAAAGCCAAAGGCATTAATGCGGTAATAGCGCCGAGCGCGGTCATCAGTTTTGGGCGAAGCCTTGTAGAGATGGCATACACCACAGATTCATCCACGCTTTTATCGCGTAAAGTTTCCCTGAATTGAAGGAAAGTGAAAATAGAATTTTCTCCGATAATACCTACGATCATAATCAGCCCGGTATAGCTGCCAACATTCAAAGGAGTGTTGGTGATAAACAGTGCGAGATAGCTTCCTGCAATACCCAGAACTGCAATAAATAAAATAGCCAAAGCCACTTTTACATCCCTGAATAAAAATAATATTACTCCAAATACAAGAACGCTTGATGCAATTAAGATCATCAGTAATTCTGAAAATGATTTTTGTTGTTGCGCATAATCGCCGCCGTACTCAATACTATATCCCTGGGGCAAATGAATTTCTTTACTCAACCGGCTCTTTATATCTTTTATGGTACTGCCGAGGTCCCTGTTTTCAAGTCGCGCAGAAACGATTCCTATTGTTTGAAGATTTTCCCTGTTTATTTCAGCCGCACCGCTTTTAATGTCAATTTTTGCAAGACTGCTTATGGGCATTAGGTTTCCATTGGGTAAAAATATTTTGAGGTTTTTCAATTCATCCAAACTCCTGTTCCTGCTTCCGGGATACACAAGCCTGATGGGATACACCATGTTTTTTTCATAAATATTTCCGGCTACATTGCCTTGCAAATCTGTTTGAACCTGGAACTGAAAGTTAGCCGGAGAAATACCATATTGAGCTATTTTTTTAAAATCAGGAATGATGTTCAAAGACGGGCCGGCGATTACAATTCCATCAAACACATCAGCGGTGCCTTTTACATTTCCCACAATATCACTTACCTGTTTGGAAAGGTCATGAAGCTGCTGTGGATCATCACCAAAGATCTTTATTTCAATTGGCTGCACAGAAGTCATTAAATCGCCAAGCATGTCTCCTATCACCTGCCCGAAATCAACCCTTAGCTCAGGTTGGGATGATTCAATTCTTTTCCGGATTTCTTCAATCACCTGGTCGGTACTTTTATTACGGTTTTTCTTTAATTCTATTAAATAATCCCCCGTATTCGGTTCTGTAATAAAAAATCCCATTTGCGTTCCTGTACGACGCGAATAGGCAGCAACTTCAGGTGTGGATGTGACTATCTCATCCACTGCCTGTAATTCACGATTCGTTTCTTCCAAAGAAGTTCCGGGTATAGAAGTATAATCAAGTACAATACTTCCTTCATCCATCTTGGGAAGAAAGCCTGTTTTTAAGTGAGGCAAAATTAAAATGATAGCAGCTATTAAACCGGCTACAAAAATGAAACTGATCCACGGGCGGAGTATAAACCATTTTACCCATCCCTGGCGTTTTACCTCTTCAGGTCTATCTTCTTTCTTTTCTTTCTTCTTTTTTTTCTTTCCTGAAAAAAGAAGATAGATAACGGGTAAACAGATCCAGGTAACAAAGAATGAACAAACCAACGCTATGATCATGGTATTGGTAAGCACGTTAAAATACGCGCCTGCCACGCCACTCATTAAAATAAAAGGAAGGAAAATAACGATGGTACTTATAGAAGAACCGACCATTGCCGGAAATAGAAAATGAATGGCTTTTTGAACAACGTGTTTATATTCATCATCCGGATTTTCCTCGTGCGAACGATGAATTTGTTCCATTACCACGATGGCATCATCAATGATCAAAGCAATGGAAGCCGCTATGGCGCCGAGTGTCATGATGTTTAAAGTATAGCCCACGATGTACAAAACGATGAGTGTAAGCCCCAGCGTTACCGGAATCGTGATTAAAATAGTAGCGCTTGCTTTAAAAGAACGAAGAAAAATAATGGCAACAATGATAGCCAGCAACAACCCGACCCAAAGACTGTCTGTTACACTCCTGACAACGGTTTTTACAAAATCTGCCTGGATATAATATGGCTTTATAGTAAC
>DASSHD010000190.1:0-4862 GCA_035693085.1 Hanamia sp.
AAAACGTGTTCATGAAGAAAATACTGAAGAACTGGTTTTTGCTTTAAACCCAAATATACAGGGGGATACTACTATTTATTACATAAGCAAGAGATTAAAAGATTTGCCGGTAAAAATAACTACAATTGCACGTGGTATATCATTTGGAGGTGAACTGGAATATGCAGATGAAATGACGCTTGCAAGAAGTATTTCCAACCGCATGCCTATTGAAAATTATGTGGGAAATAACAAATGATCATCCGTTATCCAAAGATGGAATATTGAATAATTTATGGCAATCAATCCATAATTAATTATCTTGCCACTCCGTTCTAAATGAAATAAATTGAGCAATACAACTACTGAAAATAAACCCGTAATCGGGTTTTCTTGTGGCGATATCAATGGTATCGGGCCGGAACTTATCATAAAATCCCTTTCTGATAACCGGATGTTGGATTTTTTTACACCCGTTATATTTGCCAGCAACAGAGTTATTAATTTTTACAGGAAGGGCTTAACGGACTTTAATTTCAATTTTACCAGTTTACGGGATTTTAATAAAATAAACCCCAAACAAATCAATATTTTCAATTGCTGGGAAGAAGAAGTAGTTATTACCCCGGGCGAATTGAATGAAGCCGGAGGAACTTATGCTGTCAAAAGCCTGAAAGCTGCTACAAGAGCGCTGAAAGAAAAAAAAATAAATGCATTGGTTACTGCTCCAATTCATAAGAAAAACGTTCATTCTGATGAATTTCCTTATACTGGTCACACCCCATTCTTTAAAGATTTTTTTGAACAGAAGGATGTACTCATGTTATTGGCTGCAGGTAATTTTAGGGTTGGTCTGGTAACTGAGCATGTAGCTGTGAAGGATATTACCGGATTTATTACAAGAGAAAATATTTTAAGTAAAATCAATATATTACATTCCTCACTTAAAAGGGATTTCAACATAGACAAACCAAAAATTGCCATATTGGCTTTGAATCCTCACGCAGGAGATGAAGGCCTGATAGGATCGGAAGAAGAAGAAATTATAAGACCGGCAGTTAAAGAAGCCAAACATCATAATATGATAATTATGGGGCCTTATAGCGCTGATGCATTTTTTGCCCGGGGATACCAAAACAGGTTTGATGCAGTGCTTGCTATGTATCACGATCAGGGGCTGATTCCTTTAAAATCTTTGGCTAATGGTGAAGGAATTAATTTTACAGCAGGGTTGCCTTTTATTCGCACCAGCCCTGACCATGGAACGGCATTTGATATTGCGGGAAAAAATAAGGCAGATTCGTCCTCCTTTATTGCCGCAATTTATGGGGCACTGGATATTTTGAGGAACCAGGAAGTGTATGAAGAAATCCGGACAAATCCTATAAAAAAGCTGAGCGCAGCAGTTGTATCAGGTAGTGTAGATGAGTAAATTGCTAAGTATTTGTACAATTCTGTATAGAATAAAATAAACCGCAAATATTTAGCGTTATTGAATTGACTTTTTTTATATTTAATTTAGACAAAACAATACTTTTGTAAAAGATTTTACTTTAATACCGAGGCATGGATAATATCTTTTTAAGTGGCGGACTGGCATTCCTAATTACGTTTTTTTCGATACCCGTAATAATAGAAGTAGCCAAAGACAAAAAACTGTTTGATGAGCCTGGAGAAAGAAAGGTTCATAAAGCTGTAATACCAACACTCGGCGGTTTGGGGATTTTTGCAGGATTTATAATTGCCATACTTATGGGAGTTCCCACTACTGACACTTCAGTATTTCAATATTTTATGGCAGCAATCATGATCATCTTCTTTATGGGTATCAAAGATGATATTCTGATCCTAACCGCTACAAAAAAACTTATCGGACAATTGGTAGCTGCGGGAATTATTATAAAATTCGGAGGAATCCAAATTACCAATATGTATGGATTCCTGGGAATACACGCAATTCCTCACACAGCCAGCTTTTTACTCACTTTATTTACCATTGTGGTCATTACCAATTCTTTTAATCTTATTGATGGTGTAGATGGCCTCGCAGGTAGTCTTGGTTTGCTCACTTCTGTTATTTTTGGAATTTATTTTTATTTGACAGGGCAAGTCCTATATACCGTTATGGCAATTTCTCTTGCAGGAAGCCTTGTAGCATTTTTAATTTATAATTTTAATCCTGCTAAAATCTTCATGGGCGATACGGGTTCATTATTGATTGGACTTGTCAATTCTATTTTTGTAATAAAATTTATTTCTGTTGCGTCATCCCCATCTTCTGTATTCCCTTTAGAGTCTGCTCCGGCAATAGGCTTCTCAATTTTACTCGTTCCTCTTTTTGATACACTTAGAGTAGTAAGCCATAGAGTTATAAACCGCCGATCTCCATTCTGTCCGGATAGGAATCATATACATCATTTTTTACTTGACCAGGGATTGAGCCATAAAATGATTGTTCTTGCGTGTGTAAGTGCTAATATTTTATTTATTGCATTGGCATATTTTTTACGTTTTGCAGGTACTACCGCCGTATTGCTCGTGCTCGCAACAGTTGCCACTTTCATTGTTAGTATCGTTTATTATAACAGGCCCAAGACTAAAGTTTTTCACACAAATGGCCAGGCCCCGGAAGATGCCATCATCAAAACACGCAAAATTTTTACACTGGCAAGCGAACCGTTGGAGCAGGATTAACTGTCATCTCTTTTTAACTTTTATATCACTCCGTTTTCCTAAATTTGTGGACTTTTTAGAATTCCACAAAAGGCACTAAGAGAGTGTTTATAAAATTTTAGATTTATGGCCGGTGAAACAAAAGCAATTTTAGATGAAGCTTCAATTTCAATGAAGAAAGCAATGGAGCATTTTGAATCGGAACTTATAAAAATCCGGGCGGGAAAAGCTAACCCAACAATGCTGGATGGAATAATGGTTGATTATTATGGTAATCCAACACCAATAGGCCAGGTGGGTAACCTAAGTGTAATGGATGCCCGCACTTTAACCATCCAGCCCTGGGAAAAAAATATGCTTCAACCTATTGAAAGAGCTATTATAGCCGCCAACATCGGTATCAATCCTCAAAATGATGGAAATATAATTCGCCTGTTTTTGCCTCCATTAACAGAAGAGAGAAGAAGAGAACTTGTTAAAAAGAGTAATAGTGAAGGCGAACAGGCAAAAATATCCGTGCGTAATATTCGCCGCGATGCCATAGAACAAATAAAGAAAGCAGAAAAAGAAGGACTTAGCGAAGATGCTGCCAAAGAAGGCGAGAGCGCCATTCAGGAAATCACCAACGAATATATTTCACTTGTTGAAAAATATCTTGCTGCTAAAGAGAAAGAAATTATGTCTGTATAAATTTTTATTTCTTCATGCTTAAAGAACAATTACTTTTTTTAATAACCACCCCGATATACATTATAGTAATTGGCCTTGAAATACTCTTAAGTAATCTTCATTTAAAAAAATACTATACCCTGAAAGATACATTAATGAACGTGTATCTATGTATGGTAAATGGCGGAATAGACCTTTTATTTCGTGCTGTGTATGTTGTAATTCTCGTATTTTTTTATCACTTCCATTTCATTAGTTTTTCATTCAATTTTGCCCTGTATTGGTTTCTGCTTTTTATTTTTGAAGATTTTGTGTTCTATTTTGAACACAGGGTAGATCATTTTTGCCGCTTTTTCTGGGCAATCCATGTTACGCATCATTCTTCTGAAGAATTTAATTTGACTACCGGATTTCGCTCCTCTGTTTTACAACCTCTTTACCGTTTTATTTATTTTATTCCTTTAGTCCTCATTGGATTTAAACCTTTGGATATTGTATTTATGTTTTCTCTTACGCAGATATATGGCATATTAGTACATACCCAATACATCAATAAAATGCCCCAATGGTTTGAGGTAATCTTTGTAAGCCCCGCACATCACAGAGTACATCATGCAAGCAATGTACGTTATCTTGATAGAAATATGGGAATGGTTCTGATTATCTGGGACAAAATATTTGGTACTTTTCAGGAAGAAGTAAAAGAAGATCCGATAAGATATGGGCTTACCAAACAATTAGATCATCCATATCATCTTACAAATATTATTTTTCATGAGTTTAAAAACATTTCTCATGATTTGCACAAAAAAATGCCCCTTTCTTTAAAAATAAAATACCTGATAATGCCGCCCGGTTGGAGCCACGATGGAAGCACAAAAACTGCCAGACAATTAAGAAAGGAATTATTTAAAGAGGAAAGGGATAGCGGTAAAAAACATTATTCATCCGAAAAAATATAATAGATTTCATATATTTTTTTAATCAAATGGAACCCCCTATTTTTATGCAGGAAAATTGAATTAACTAAATAAACATTTTTTAACCTTTAAAACAAAACACATGAGCTTTATTAAAGATTTCAAAGCGTTTGCCACGAAAGGCAATGTAGTAGATCTCGCTGTAGCTGTTATTATCGGCGCTGCATTTACCGCAATCGTATCTTCATTGGTAACGGATGTTATTACCCCCCTGATATTATCCCCTGTGCTGGATAAGTTGGGATTAAAAGACATCGCAGAACTGAAATGGGGGTCTGTAACTTATGGGAAATTTTTAGCTGCAGTTATTAATTTTATTGTAATTGCATTTGTTATATTTTTAATGGTTCGGGCAATAAGCAAAATACAAAAAAAGCAGGAAGCTGCAGCGCCTCCCGCTCCGTCAACTACTGATCAATTATTAACAGAAATAAGAGATGAACTTAGAAAAAAATAATTTCAATTAATTGAATAAATTTGCTATCCCGATGATAACTTCATCGGGGTTTTTTTCCCTTGCTCTTTTTGGAAAAAGAATTAATTATTTAAAAAATGACTTCA
>DASSHD010000191.1:0-14175 GCA_035693085.1 Hanamia sp.
GTTTTTCCATATTAAAATTTTTTAGGGTTATGAATTTATGCAATTTTTTACTAAGACACAAAGACCGCAAAGCATTGTTCTTTTTGCGCCTGGTGACTTCCTGAAAAAACCGGGACAAGTAGGTGAACTAAAAGTGTAAAAATAATTTTAAAAATATAGAGAGTACTCTCTAAATTCAATTAATAAGTAATCTTTCCAAAAAACATATAGTACTTCTACGAACAAGGCAGTATTTATAATAACAAAAAAATGCCGCAATATCGCTCTTGCATCATGCAGCCATGCCAAATATCTTTGTTCCCGAAGTTAGTTGATAGGCAACAAACCTTCGCATAATCCAAATCCCTGAAATAACCTCCCGACTGTTATCGGGACCAATATCTTTAGAAAAACTAAAACCTATCGAAAAACCCAGGTTTAAAATTTAACCCTGAAAAACCACAGAAACCCCAGGATTAAATTATTAAAAAACTTCCCTGTAAAAAGGGAAGTTTTTTATTTATTATATTCAAAGTCCCTTGTTATTTTTTAGGAATCATCTGCAAACATACTGGCCGGGGAATATGAATTTCTTTCCCGGTTTTAGTCAGTAACCCTGTTTCCTTGTTTATTTTAAAAATCACTATATTTTCAGAGTCCTGGTTTGCAGCCAATAAAAAATTTCCGGTAGGGTCAACAATAAAATTTCGTGGATGAATTCCCAAAGATGATTGAGTTCCTTTCAAAGTTAATTTTCCGGAATCAGGATCTATAGAAAAAATAACTATCTGGTTTAAATCTCCTCTGTCAGACGCATAAAGAAATTTCCCATCAGGAGAAATCATAATTTCAGCGCCATCTTTTTTACCTGCAAATCCTTCGGGAAAAGTAGCGATATCCTGAATTTGCGAAAGGTTTCCATTTTCATAATTATAGGCAGTTACTGTTCCACTCAATTCATGTATGAGATAAACAAATTTTCTATTTTGTGCAAAAACAATATGTCTTGGCCCACTTCCTTTTTCGGATTCTACTGAAGGTGGAGATGATAAAATAAGTGGTTGTTCTTTTGACGGATCGAATTTGTAAATCATTACTTTATCCAAACCTAAATCAGGAGTCAACAAAAATTTTTCATCAGGAGAAAAAACTGTTTCATGTACATGAGGGGTAGTAGCGCTATCTCCCGGCGATCTGTATATTGAATCATATATTATTTGTGAATATGGTTTTACCGAGCCATCTTCATTTATTGGAAAGACAGTAGCGGTGCCGCTGGAATAATTAGCTACCGCAAGCCATTTATTATCTGAAGTAGTGGAAACGTAACAAGGATCATCGCCTCCAGAGATGGTTGTATTTAAAAAATGTAATGTTCCATTATTTTTGTCAAAAGAATAGGCTGTAACTCTCCCCGGATTAGCACCATTGGTTTCGTTAACAGCATATACATATTTTTGATCGTTGGAAATAGTAACCCATGAAGGATTAGTAACACTGTCGGTGTTGCTAATCAGACTGGCATCGCCGGTGGCCGAATTGAAATCATAAATATAAATTCCTTTACTGGTAGTGTTGGTATAGGTTCCGATAAATAAATAATAATGTTGCTGATTAGCGCAGGAAGCCAGCAAAAAGAGAAAGCATATAGCAAAAATATTTCTTAAAGCAGCCGTTTTAATTTTCATTTTTTATGTCTTTTAAATTGTAAAGAATTAGATTTTATAAACAATGATAAACTTTATTTTCTTCTGATAATTTCAAATTTTTCGAAATCTATTGTATGTTGCTTTGAAACTTTTACTTCATCCACAACTGCTCTGTCAGGCCCCACTTTACAAAAGTTCACGAAGTCATTTAATGCTTTCTCTTCTCCTGTAATCAAAGCTTCCACTTTCCCATCGAATGTATTTTTTATCCATCCTTTTATAGCTAATTTTTCTGCAAGTTGCCTGGATGTTTCCCTAAAAAAAACGCCCTGCACTTTCCCACTTATTAATAAATGAAGCGTTTCCATTTTTCCAAAGATAGGAAACATAAGAAGTTCTTCATTCTTCAATTATTAAATTCTTTAGATTTGAATTGTAGTCAAATGCGCATAAATTTAAAAAACACGTATCTTCGGAATATGAAAACAAGATTAAATTTAACTATTGATGATAATGTTCTTGAGAACATGAAGAATTTTGCTCAAAAAAAAGGAGAAAGTATTTCTCAAATTGTTGAAAACTACTTCACAACAATTATCAGGAACAAAAAAAAGAAAAAAAATATTCTCCAACTAGTTGAAGATTTAGAACCTCCGGTTGTTGAGTCAAAAGCAGATTTAAAAGATTTATTTTATAAAGAAAACGCAAAAAAGCATGGCTTCTAAAATATTTTTAGACGCCAACGTATTACTCGACTTTACTTTAAAACGTAAAGCATACCCTGACGCTAAAAAGTTAATTGAACTTATTTTAGAAGAAAAAATAAAGGGCTTTGTTACACCTGCCATTATTCACATTGTCGGATATTGGCTCACAAAAGCGTATGGAGCCAAAAAAGCGAAAGAATTATTATTATCTATTTTGGTTGATATTCAATCCCTGGATATTCCGCATGAAATAGTTATAAACGCCCTACTTTCAAAAATTAATGATATTGAAGATTCTTTACAATATTATACAGCATTACATTACAAATTGGATTACTTTATTTCTGAAGATAAGTTATTAAAAAAAGAAAGCACTTCCATTTTACCAGTCTATACCATTAAAGAATTCCTTGAAGAATTTGAATACTGATTATTATTTCTTCAAGAGAAAAAGCAGAAAATTTATATCGATTTCTTTCAGAATGAATTTTTTAAAATTAAGGATTCCTTTTCACTTTATAAACCTTACAAAATAGAAATCCCAACTATTTGTCCTTTTACTGTAAAATGAAAGCAATATTATACTCCTGCAATCCTGCGCTTGTATTCAGCCAATGCTTCATCTAAACGCTCTTTTGAATTTGCCGCTCCTGGTGCATTATGTGAAGGATGAATAAATAATTTGACACCCCTGTCAGCAAGAATCTCTGCGACAGTGGTAACAGTCATCCACACACATGTAATAAAAGCCATCGTAGAAACCGGCCCAATTTTGTCAACATGATTTTTTAATGGCACAGATGCATCTTCAATGGGAGCGCAGGTATCAACTACAATGTCTGCAATTTCAAAAATATTTTTTCCCGAGGAATGCCTTGTTTTTTTCCCTTTAGCTTCTGCTGCAGATCCAAAAACCACCACCTTCATTCCTTTCTTTTTTGCCTCAAGTGCTACATCTATATTTACATTGTTAATACCGGAATGGGAAAAAAGCCACATCGTGTCTCTCGGATCAAAATCATATCCTTTCATTATTTCCACACCATACCCTTCCACTCTTTCCAAAAAAATAAATTGATGAACGCCCATTTGGCCCGTGATGTTTGTAAAAAAAGTAAGCGGCAATTCTACTATCGGGTGAAACCCAACAAACCCACCAATCCTTGGATACATTTCTTCAATGGGTAAAGTGGCATGCCCACATCCAAACGTATGCACCCAACGGCCACTCTCAATTGAGTCGGCCATAACATTTGCGGCTTTTGTAATATTTTCCATTTGTGTTTCTTCTATCCGGGTCATTATTCCCCTGGCATTGGTAAGCCATTGTTTTGCTAACATAATTTTGTAGTTTAATTTTTATTATTCTTATTTATTTTTTTTAAAATTGCTATACATAAAATTGTCATTATAAAAAATTCGATAAACCCTACTGTTGTCAATTGCCTGACACCATATCTCTGAACAATGAATCCCATACTATAATTTATAATCATATTTCCTATAAGCGCTATTACAAAAGCAATGCTAAAAGCCGTGCCCGACAACTCTTTAAACCGGTCTCCCACATATCCCAGCATGATAGGGAAGCCTGCAGCCAGCCCCGCTCCTATTAAAATTAAGCCGGCCACAGCAGGATAAAATGATTTTCCTAAAGACAAAAAAAGTAATCCCGCCAAAAGAAGTGATAAAGAAATCGTCCATATTTTTTGGGCATTAGTATTTCTGAAAAGACTACCCAGTAACAAGCGCATTACGGTCATTCCTACTACAAACAAGGAAAGACCATACAATGCTTTGCCGGGTAAAATATGCAGATAGCCGGAGAGATACGTGGTAGTCCAGTTATTAATAATTCCTTCGAAAGCGCTTTGAAAAAAAAGGAAAAAAGCAATCAGTAACAATACGCTGTCTTTCAACAACGAAAGGCTTTTTGCAACAGGTAATCCCCCGGCGTGTTTTGGTGGCGGGAATTTTATCAGAATATAAAATACACCCATTATGAAAGTAGCAATACCTATAATAGAAAGTATGATATCATAACTTAAGCGGTTCTCGAGAATGCCTAATACAAAAGGCATTCCCAGTGCACCGATGGCAAAAAAAACACCAAGCAAACTAAGGTTGGCGCCTTTATCTTTTTCGCTGATGTCTGATACAAGTGCGCTGGTGGCTCCATTGATAGCACCACCACCAAGCCCAAATAAGAAAACACATATTTTCAAAATAACGTGCGAGGGTGCGTAAGCTATTCCTTCAAAACCGATAAACATACTAAAACAGGTAAGCGCTAAAAGTATCCTATAGCCATATCTGTCGCAAAACGGCCCGAAAAATAATGAACCCATTAAAATGCCAAATGGCAAAATTGAAAATAATGTACCGGTAGAAATATCATTCAGATGAAACTTTATTCTTAGCTGTGGCACTACCGATCCTAAAGTAGTAATGGCCATTCCAAAAAAAAGTATCCCAATGCAGGCTGCCCAAAAAACTAATCGTTTTTTATACATTTTATTTTGTATGTTTATGTATTCTTATTTTTAAGAGCCAGGAAGCCTGCACCATATACACCCGCATCAGAACCTAATGCCGAACCTTCAAAACTAACTTGTTTAATACTTATTGGCTGCGCCCATTTGGTAGCTTCTGTTTTAATAGCAGGAATTAAACTTATCGCAGGCCCAAATACACCCCCACCAAAAATGATCTTTTCAGGGTTAAATAAACTAACCAGGTTAGCTGCCGCCATTCCCCAAAATCCGATACATTCTTCAATAACTTTTATAGCAAGGTCATCTTTGTTTTCATAAGCAGAAAAAACGTGACGGGATGTAATTTTAATTACATTTTTCAATTCACCATTATAAGTATTGTCAGCTTTTAAATATTTTCTGGTCAGTTTTGATATTCCTTCTCCGGAAGCATAAGTTTCGAAACAACCACAATGTATATATTCATCATTAAACGGTCTTGTCAAAGCCATCCAGCCGATAGCACCTGCAATATCATGCGAGCCCCGAAGTACTTTTCCATTCGTTAAAATACCTGCCCCAATACCAGTCCCCACCGCCAGGTAGATCCCGTCTATGCATCCCCGTGCATTCCCCTGCCACAATTCTCCCAAAATATAACAAGCTCTGTCACTATCTATCGTAACAGGAATTTCTCCACTCACCTTTTTTACTTCCTGCAATAACGGATAGTCACCCCAATCAGGAATATTGGGCGCCCATACTTTTCCTGTCTTTATATGATAAATCCCAGGCACGGAAATACCAATTGAACTGACTGGATTGGTACCCGCATTTATTAATCTGGTAATACCTGTTGTAATAAGATTCCCAACTCCAACGCCTTTTCGGTTTTCTAAAGCAATTACCTCTTTATGTAAAATTTTTCCTGCTTCACTAAAAACAGCAAAAGCAATTTTAGTACCACCAAGGTCAATCCCTAATAATGCCATCTAAATTTATTTTATAATAACGGAAAATAACCAAAAAAGATTTGCATGTATTTGCCTGTTTAAAACTGAAAATTATATAAAATCGCACAAACACGCAAATAAAATTTATTTGATTAAACCTGTATTTTAAAAATTATTTCGGGTATCAAAAAGTTTCTGTTTTAAAATATTGGATTTAAAATAATTTATCTATAATCCTTAACTTGGCAATGCGAAATCGTAATCTTATTATCTTTTAAATTAAAAACTTAAAATATGGAAGGCAGAGTAAACGGGATGTTTAAAAATGAACGTCATGCATTTATTATGAAACAAATCAATCTACATAATAAGGTTTTATCATCAGAACTAAGTAACCGGTTAGAGGTGTCGGAAGATACTATAAGACGTGATTTGGCTGAATTGGCAGATGCCGGAGAAATAATAAAGGTTCACGGAGGCGCACTTTCTAAATCGTATCATTATCCTATTCAAAATAATTCTGTCTATGCACAGGATTCTAAAAAAGAAATAGCGAGAAAAGCCATAAAACTAATTCAACCGGGAATGACAATATTGACTGAGGCCGGAACTACTATGTTGGAAATGGTAAGAATGATTCCGGATGAAGTTGAGGCTACCTTCTTTACCGTAAGCCCATTAATCGCTTTAGAACTGGCCGATCATCCACTTTTAACCGTCATTTTGATAGGTGGCCAGATAGATATGTCTTCGCAAATAAATATTGGAGAAAAACCTATAAGTGAACTTGCCGATATTAACGTAGATCTTTGTTTCCTGGGCGCTCACGGGCTCGATTCAAAAGCAGGTTTATCAGAAGTGGAATGGAAAGTAGTGCAGGTGAAAAAAGCAATGATCAAATCTTCTACAAAGCTGGCGGTGATTACTATTTCAGAAAAATTAAATTCAATTCTTAAAATGAAACTTTGCAACCCACACGAAATTGATTATTTAATAACAGAACTAAATCCAAACGATAAACGGCTTACCCCTTATAAAAAAAATATTCAAATTCTTTAATAAAAATTATCCTGAAAAAGAATTTATTTCAAATGACTTTTTACCCACATAATGATCAATTCATTCTTGTCTGAATTCCAGGCTTCTTTATATAATTCTCTTACTACCTCGAGCCATTTTTGTTTTCGGTCATTCTTATCGCCTACATCTTCTGTACCCCCTGCATTTCTATAATCTTCGCGTGTAGTACTGGCGATTCTTGCATACTGTCCGGTTTGTGCTTTTAAATCATCATTAGTGATTCGTAAATAAAAATTCAATTCTTCAGGGGTACATGTTTTATCTTTTGGCCACATAGTAGAGTCTTTTATGTAAACCGTAACACCATCTTTAAACAGGTAAGGCTCCTGAAAATTTCTTACATATTGATCTTCATACAAAAGGCCTTTCACACAAAACTGCGCATTAGATTGCCCGTCAATCCATTTTAAAAGCGAATCAGTATATTTAGAATCAACGCTGTGTTTTACTTCCCAACATGCTGTAGCCACCCACATTGCTAATTTTTGGGCTTTCATTGGTCAAACCAGCACTTTTTTCTTATAAAAGAATTTATTTATTAAGGAAGATAGAATTGCCTGCGAGTTGAACTTCTATTCCAATGAATGGTTATTTTGCTAAAAATTATAGGCTATTGTGCACTCCCAATATCCATCAATCCCTGTGCCTGTGGAAGAAATGGGAAAAAACAAACTCCCTGAGGGCCGTAAGGCAAAAGAACCCATTTCAAACTCCGATTCTAAATTTAATTCTAAGTTACTTAAGGAAAACTGTTGCGTGGGATTTTGTTGATTATTAGGATCTCCTCTGTTATTTCGTCCATGATAGTTTTTTACGATTTTTGTAAATTTTTTATTGTGCCAAATATATTTTGAAAGCCCCAGAAAAGAAAAGTATTCGTTGGTACCCGCATTAAGCATTAATGAAGGTGTTATATCAAAAGAGAAATTTTTATTCTCACAGCTAAAAGTATGGCCTGCCCCGGCTGCAAAATATATATCGTAGGCAGTTGCAGAAGGGCTCCCCTCTTTGTTAGTTCCGAACCCGAAGCTGGTGTACAATTTTGGCATCAGCCATAATTTCTTATAGGTAGCCCCAAGAATTATTTCATTACTGATAGGAGTATATGAAATGCTATTATTTCCGGTAAAAAAAAAGTGGTTGAAATCAGCAATAAAGTCAAATTTCTTTTTATCATATTGTTCAATTCCAACTGTAAATGTATGCATAAAGATTCCGCTATTTTGGCCACTTGCAATAAATGAAGGGGCATATACTATACCAAAGCCATTTTGGTTTCTTATGCCAATTGAGGGAGTTATAGAAAGAGTATTTTGAAAAAGCGTATCGGTTCCTGAAATATTAATAGTAGGAATGCTTGTGAAATTTAGTTCTGCATAAGGCTGCCATTTTTTTTCATTATCCTGAGCATTACCATGAACAGAAAAGACTAAAATTAATAATGAGCCAAAAATATTTCTCATAGAATTATTACTTATTTAAAAAAATGTTTTGCTTAATTTATGTTTATAAAAATAAAAAATATTAAACGCGAGTTCACGAGAAAAAGTATTAATCTATCATTCAGAATTTAAAAATTAAGATTTATTTATTTAAAGTTTGTATTTGTAATTGTTATTATGGCACCAACTTAATCCTTATTTACAAGTCTGATCTGCACAGCAATTGCGATATTATTTTTACGGTAATTATCCGGCTGGAAATAAGAAAACTTAAAAATCTTGTAAGTGAGATAAATCCACTCATTTGTTTTTACAAATACTATTAAAGAAACTTCCGGCGACATTATTAAACGCAGGTATATTCAATAAGAAAGAAAGAAACAATTTTTGCTCTTCAATTTCTATGAAGTTCAACGGCAAATGGGAGTTTCACTAATAATTTCCCCGCAAAACCTGACCCAGAAAAGAAAATGACATTCCCGTGATAAATATTTGAAAAGCAAAAATTAGCTTCATCAAGCAATTAAAGCCTTATTATAGTCATAAGATTTTTTTAAAACATGCAAACCCTCGCATAGTTTAATTTAAATCTGATTCTGCTACCCGCTGAAATTCTAATTATTCCTTACAATTTTTTTCAAAAACAATTTAAAACAATAATTATGAAAAAGTTTCTTTTCACATCCACCATCACGATGGTCATTCTTTTGATCTTTAGTCAAAACATTTCTGCACAGTCTGACAAACCATATACAGAAGGGCCTCTGTGGCAGGTACAATTTATTCGCACTAAGCCGGGGATGACGGCTCTTTATTTAAAGAATCTGAGTGATGGCTGGATTAAAGAAATGCGCGCTGCTAAAGACGCAGGCTATATCATGGATTATAAAGTTTTTTCTGCTCAGCCGGCTTCTGAAAACGACTGGGATCTGATGCTGATGTATGAGATAAAAAACTACGCAATGCTGGATGGCGCCACTGAAAAAATGGAAGCCTTAGGTAAAAAAGTTTTTGGCGCTGATGAAAATACACTGCATACACAAGCCGTATCAAGAAATGACTTGAGGGTATTGCAAGGCGGAAGATTGACCCAGCAATTGGATTTCAAATAAATACTATTCAATTTCTTAATTTATCTTTTATACTAAAATCTTCAAAAATGAAAAAGTTCATTATTATTTGTCTTTTGGCGGGTATCATTTCCTGTCAAAACAAAAAGCAAACTAAAACAACCGCCACAAGTAGTATTCAACTGCCTTACACGGCAACATATACTACCGATTTTAACAATAATGTATCCGATTCGGATTTATTATTGGTATTGAATTCTTACAAAGACTGGGAAACAGGCGATATGAATGCTTTACGTTCCACTATGGGCGATAGCATGTATGTAAATGGTGCAGATGGATTTAAATTCTCAGGCCTTACTGATTCTCTTATGAAATACTGGAAAGTTAACAGAGATAGCTTAAGCTCAGTAAAAATCACGATGGATGTATGGCTGAAAAATCATTCATTAAAGGACAGCTCGAATTTTATAAATGTTTGGTATAAAGAAATTGATACCTATAAAATAGGCAAAGTAGATTCCGCGAATTATGAAGATGATAATATGGTCAAAAATGGTAAGATCTTGTGGTATTCGTCACACAAGCAACATCTAAAATAAGTGCATTGTACAAAATAAAAATCCGACTGTTACAACAACAGCCGGATCTTTTTTAAATGACTTATCTCTTGCAATCCGGTTTTCTGTAAACCCTGAAGTGGTTTGTGGAGCGCTAGTCAAGAAAAAGGAAATTAGAAATAATAAATTATTGTTGCTTTGCTGTGTCAATATAAATAAGAATTGACATGAAGATTTCCGTCTGACTGAATAAATTCTGACTCGATATAAAGTCATGCAGAGACCGTTAGACTTTGTTTCATTTCAGCAATTCATCAATTCGTACAAATTGATAGCCCCGTGATTTTAATTCTTTTATTAATTCGGGCAAATGATAATATAATTTATCGTTGTCCGCGCGCCTCGGATCTGTACCCAGGTGGATCAGTAAAATAAAACCGTTTAGCCCGTTAGTTGAATATATTTCATATTTCAAAATCGAATTCATAAGGGTATCAGCGTTCAGATATTTCTTTCCCATTCCAGGATAAGTATAATCTGCATTACTTCTTGTACCTGGCGTGAAATCCACCAATTGCAATCCCATTTCCTTTGTCCATAATGAAATAGAATCATTGTACCATTCATAAGGAGGCAGAAAATAATGCGCCTGATCTTTTTCGATTCCCCAATTTTTTAATTCTTTGTAGCCATTAAGTAAATCTTCTGTAAATTCCTTGTGTGTTACAAATAAGCTATCTCTTTTATCCCAATCGCAATACAATAAATGTTTATCAGAGTGAGATCCCAGATAATTTCCACCCTCTTTTAATTTTTTAATAATTTTTCTGAATTTTTTATTACGATAAAAATTTCCTGTAAGAAAAAATGAGCCATGAATATGTTGTTCTTTCAAAACCTTTGCAAAGAAATTCCCTCCGTCAGCAAATCCATCACCGGTAGAAACCAAAGCTATTTTTTTTAAAGTAGTATCGCCACGTATAATACCTCCATGAGAAACAATTTCATTCGGGTTTCTGAAAACTTTTTTAGATTCATTTTCTTTTGCCGCTAATAAATAGATGAGCGAGGCCGTGCCATCCATTGTCGGCTCATTGGTACTGTAATCTCCGGCATCATCATGATACACCGCAAGGTCTGATTGGAATTCTGCATACGGGTCCGGATGTAATAATTTCAACCCCCGTAAACTATGAAAAACACTTCCGTATATCGGCCCATCCACCAAACCACCATTAAGCGGGTAATGGTCTAAGAAGGACAGGGATGAATGTGGATTTTTAGGAGTATCACCATTTGCCGGTAATCCATAGACGAAACTTGTTCCCCACGGATTACATCCAAAAAGCCAATCGAAACAAGATTGTTCCAACTCCGCAAATTGCTGATCGCCGCTTAATTGGCGGTACAAATAACATTGAATTGCAAAACAAGCGGTATAATTATCAGAACACCAGATATAAGGAGTTCCGCGAAAGAATGCATTTTCCTTTGCTTTGTTCCAAACTCTTTCTATGCCTTCTTTGTAATAAGAAATTAATTCAGCTTTTGTTTTTGGATCACCTTTTTTTGCGAGTTCATAATGCCCAAAATTTACAAATGGATACCATTGATAATGATTGGCAGTATCCTTTCCAAGCCAGGGTGTAATTTTTTCATCTGAACTAAAATTTAAAGATTGCTTTAAATATTTTTTTTCACCTGTGAGCTGATATAGAGCAGCAGCGCCTAATTCCATATCATCCACCCAATTATCTTCTTCATAATAATAAGGTTCCCGATTGGGAGCAGTCTGGCAAACACCAGGCTTTTCCAATCCTAACTGGTAAGCGGATTCAGACTTTTCCAAAAATAATCTTGCCAATGAAGGATCCGTCTTTTGATAAATATTTGCTCCGAGGGCAAATGCACTCGCAAATTTTCCTGCAGTAGAAGCAACTCCGGTAGAATGATTTTTATATTGACCCAATCCTTGTGGTTTTCCGGTTGCAAAATAAACCGGACGGCCCAACCCCGGTCCTAAACCATAATTAACCGAATCTTTATCAGGCAAACGAAACCCGGCGTGGTCGCGGTCATCGGCTAATTGGTTGAACAACCAATCCTTACGGGGATGCATCTTCAACAACCAGTCCAATCCCCACGTAGCTTCATCCAGGACATCAGCTTTTCCATTACTTCCATCTAATCCATTCGCCAGATGTTTGTCCATAAATACTTTGGGGAAATCACGGTACGCTGCTAATAATTGGTAAGTAGCCGTCGCAGAAGTGGTTACATATTGCAGGTAATCAGTAGCATCATGCCAGCCACCCCACACATTAATGAGAGTAGTATCAGGCATTGGCCCATACATCGTGTAACCATCATGGGTATGACAGGAATCTTTTAAAAAAGGATTGAAACCACTTCGTTGTTGCCGCATATAAAAAAGGCAAAAATCAGCAGCTCCTTTATACACATCCTGGTTAATTTTAAAAAAAGGAGAAGTTGCATTTCCTGCTTTTAAATAATATTTTCCTGGTGTTATAAAAGAAGAAAAATTGAGACGATATGTATTAATAAAGGGGCCGTAGGCGCCAAAAGATTTGCCTGCATTCTGAGTAAATACTATTTTGCCGGTAGCAGAATCAATGAGATCAAAAGTATTTATCGGAGATTCATCTTTACTGCACCAAACGGCCACTTTTATTCCACCCGGCGTGTATCCCAATTGATTAATTCTTATCCATTGAGTTGATCCCTTCCAAACACCACCCGGAAGATGAGGCTTTGAAAAAGAAAAAATAAATCCCATACTTATGAAAAGTAAAAAGATTTTTACCCAATTTATTTTGGAATAAAACTGGCTGTAAAATATTTGTTTAATCATATTCCAGGTTATTTTTATGACTTATAAATTATAAAACAGAAATCTATTCTATTTGCCTGCCTACCGGGCAATCTGCTTGTCCGGTAGGCAGGATAGATTTGTAGGTTTGTTTACTGTTATCGAAACATTCTTGTATTTTATTGCGGTTAAGAAGACGGAATCACTTCGCCATTTAACACGGAATATTTCGGTTGAAAATCTTCTGAGAAAATAGTAAGATTAGCCTTTAATCCGGCTTCAATTTCCCCCCGGTCTGATAATTCCATTACCTGTGCCGGATAGGTAGAGGCCATGCGCAGCGCTTCACCCAAAGGAATTCCTGCATGTACTACACAATTTTTTACAGCTTTCAAAAGTGTGAGCTTAGAGCCAGACAATGTTCCATCAGGTAAAGTAAAGCGATCTTCCTTTTTTACATGAATGTAAGCACCTTATTTATTTTCTTCAACAGCGTCTGTTATCAGAAACAATCTTTCTTTCATTATTTGTTTACTGATCATTAAAGCATTATAATCAACATGAATTCCATCAGCAATGATACTTGCATAAACATCTTTAGAAAGATAAGCAGCTCCAGGCAAACCTGTTCCTCTGTGATGCAGAGGCGACATTGCATTAAATAAATGCGTGGTGGTCGTAATACCATTTTCATAGCCTCTGACCGCTTCTTCAAAAGTTGCATTGCTATGGCCTGCCGAAACGACTACCCCATTATCTGTTAAGATTTTAATAATTTCTTTATCAACCATTTCAGGCGCAAGTGTCATTATTTTTAGGACTCCGCCAGCAGCTTTTAACAATTCCTCTACTTCTTTTTTTTCTGCACGTTTTATATATTCCAATATATGAGCGCCTCTTTTTATTGGATTAATATATGGTCCTTCAAAATGTAATCCTAAAACAGCAGGATGAGGGTTTTCTTTAACCACTTTTATCGCTTCATAAAAAATTTGCATTGAATTGGTTGCAAGAGTAACATAAAAGCCTGTAGTACCAATACTCAGCAGGCCTTCTGTCATGGATTTTAAAGCGGTAACTGAAGGCGCATTAGAAAACAAATAACCGCCAGCGCCATAAATTTGAATGTCAATAAATCCCGGTGAAATAATACAACTTTTGCAATCAATTCTCTTAGCACTCTCCGGAATCAGATTATTTTCTATAATTCCTTCTATTTTATCATTTTCAATAAGTAGCGTTTTTTGGGTAATTTTTTCTCTGGAGGTATAAATAGTTCCATTAATAAAAGCGGTCAACATAGTTTTATCAAAATAGGGTGCTTATCAATTTAAAATTCTTTTATTTAATTACTCTTTGAGAATCAAATCACTTATTTCTGCATTTAGTGAATCAAAAAATGCAGAAAAACGCAGTCTAAAATTAATTAAT
>DASSHD010000192.1:0-16170 GCA_035693085.1 Hanamia sp.
GCAAAGGCTAAAACCTGTAAGCGTTTGAAGCTAAGGTTTTGTGCCAGGCAAACCTTACAGTGTTTTATTGAAAATGGCAAACCTTACAGTGTTTTGTTGAAAACGAAAAACCTTATAGTGTTTTGTTGAAAGTAATTCCTCTTTTTTTAAACGCTGTAAGGTTTCACCCTTCACTTTTTGCCGTCCACAAACCTTACAGGTTTTATTATCAGTAAACAAACAAAATAAGGCAATTTATGTTTTGCCCGTAGCCGCAGGTGTACGGACAGCGGTTGTGTTTTTATTTGAAAGATGCTATGGAAAACGGGGAGAGGTTTAAAAATCTTTTTGAATCTTTCTCTTTCAAAAGAAATTAAAAAAGAAACTACCATATTAACTCCTCACGGAAACTTAGGTACATAGGAACCTTTTGTTGTACACATGGGGTCAATTCTGTAAACGTACTTTTTTGTCTTTCAAATACGCTTTAATTTGTTTCGCGTCCATGTTTGCAATGTCTTTTGAAATCTTTTCCTTTATGGCTCTGAAAGTTTTAACTGTGTCAAAATCTTTCTCTTTTTTTGTTTCTGTTTTAGTTTTCATAACTGATAATATCTTTAGGTGAACGTATTTCTAATGTCTGGTAACCACAACTCAAATTTACAGAATTGTAACCACGGATTCTATAAATATTTACAATATGTTTAAAGTTCCAACTTACCAGAATGTCAACCTTGTGAATGGTTGCAAGGGCAATATGGACACAATCGTCAAAACTTGTTTCGCCTATAACCTTTTCGTCAATGTACTTTCTGGCAAGGTTTAACGCTTCATCATTTACTGAGACGATTTCTATATTTTCTTTTTTCAAGTCCCTGAAAAAGGTTTTCACTTTTTCCGGCGCTTCAAATAATTCCCCTTCAGTCAGGCCGGAATAAACGCAAATTATTTGTCCCAGTTTCACTTTCTCAAAAAGGTGAATTGAATCTTCTTCAAACTCAATATCATATACACCGCCAAAGACGGATGTGTCAAAATAAAAGCGTTGTCTCACCATTCAATGAAATTACAGATTTTCTTTGAGAAATTTAGCTGTGATATGCCGGGGGTAGCTTGTGTGCAATGTTTAATGCTGTTACGCTGGCATTCAATGAATTTTCTGCCCCCTGCAAGTATGCGGGGCAGGCTCAACAAAAAAACAGTAAATTGTAATTGCCCGTGGCAGCCTGTTATTAAAAGAATTTCATCGCTGGGAAAAGTGTACATCTTGCAAAGGCTAAAACCTGTAAGCGTTTGAAGCTAAGGTTTTGTGCCAGGCAAACCTTACAGTGTTTTGTTGAAAACGAAAAACCTTATAATGCTTAGTTGAAAGTAATTCCTCTTTTTTTAAACACTGTAAGGTTTCCCCTTCACTTTTTGCGGCCCACAAACCTTACAGGTTTTATTATCTTGTTTTGTCCGTAGCCACAGGCTACGGACAGCAGTTGTGTTTTTATTTGAAGGATTCTACGGAAAAGCGGGAGAGGTTTAAAAATCTTTTTGAATCTTTCTCTTTCAAAAGAAAATAAAAAAGAAACTACCATATTAACTTCTCACGGAAACTTAGGTACATAAGAACCTTTTATTGTGTGCAGCCTGACTATTGTATCTCCAAAATCATTGCTGTTTTTGGTTGAATTGGCAAGGTGTTTACTACATTTATGGTTCTTCCAGAAATTATATCTTTTGCCTTGAATTTGTTGGGAATCATTTGAGAATACCTATTCATATCAAGGTTCACCGGATCATCGCTTTTATTTAGCAGGATCATTACTTTTTGTTTGTCATTATAGCGGAAATAAACGTAAACATCATTTTTCTGTGGTGCATAGTGAATGAATTTTCCATTAGTGGCTGCTGAATTTGTTTTTCTCCAATTAAGCAATTTTGTGAAATATGTTTTGGCGGCTTGTTCAGTATCACTCAAGCCTTGCCCTGTTACAGCGTTTTTTACATCATTTTTCCAACCACCATAAAAATCTCCACGCCTTTGGCCATCGCTTCCTGCTTTTTCATTAGTCATTAATACTTCTGTGCCATATAGAAATTCCGGAATTCCACGCATTGTCATATAAAGTGCAATACCTAATTTCCAGTTTGGAAAATTTTTATGCAACCTTGAATAAAACCTGTCCAGGTCGTGATTATCAGGAAATATCAATTGATTGTTAGGATGTGGAAATTGATAATCCTGCGCAATACTTTCGTACACATCACGCCATGTAGAGAACCATGGATTGGTGGTAGTAAATGCATTAACAACCCTGTTATTTAAAGCAAAGTCCATTAGAGTAGGTAAGTAACTTTTATAACCATCTTTATTAATTTTATCTACTTGCCAATATGAAGTCAAATCTGCATTTGTTGACATTTCTTCTCCAACTATATTAAAATGTGGATATTCATTGAGAATAGCTTTAGTCCACGTAGCCAAAAAGTTTTTATCAGAATAAGACCATGTGTCTTCCCTAAGCCCTGAAATACCAGCATATTCTATCCACCAGATTGTATTTTCTATCAGATACTTTGCCATCAAAGGGTTTCTTTGATTTAGGTCAGCCATGTGAACATCAAACCAACCATCAGTATATTCTTTCTTATCTATTTCAGTTGCATAAGGGTCGGTTAAAGTGGACTTTAAAAAATTGCATTGGGTGTGCGTATCAGGAAAATTAACCCAGTCTTTTGATGGCAAATCTTTTATAAAATAATATTGATCTCCGCAATGGTTTAATACTACATCCCAAATAACACCAAGGCCTTTCTTTTTGGCTTCCTGTACTAAAGTTTTAAATTGCTCATTGGTTCCAAACCGAGGGTCTATTTTATAAAAATCTGTGGCGGCATAACCATGATACGAATATTCCGGTTGATCATTTTCAATCAACGGTGTATTCCAAATTTGTGTAAAGCCTAATGATTTTATATAATCTAAATGATTTATTATTCCTTGAATATCTCCACCATGCCGTTTGTTCTCATCTTTTCTGTCAACTGTTTTTTCTTTCATACCGGCAACAACATCATTACTGGTATCACCATTTGAAAACCTATCAGGCACTATTAAAAGTATGGCATCTTTTGTAGTATAACTTGGCCTGTTAGCACTGTTTTTTTCTCTTTGATATAAAGGAAAATCTTTTGAAATAATTATCTTTTGATGCTCTTTAAAATTAATCTTTATGTTTCCGGCTTTTGCTGATGGATTAATTTTTAAAGTAATAAAAAGGTAATTTTTGTTCTCAACTTTTTGTGTTTTAATTAATTCAACATTTGAGTATTTAAAGGAGGGATGTAAATCCGAAATGTTATTTCCATAAACCAATAAAGTAATGGTATTATATTTCATACCAACCCACCAATTCCCAGGTTCGATACGGGAAATGGTTTGCGAAAAAAGAGGTGAGATAAAAGCTAAGGCAATTAATAAGCTAATTATTTTTCTCATTGTTATTTTTTAACGCTTCTCAATTATCCGGTTGCACAACGTTTTACGCATTGGCATTGGCGCTGGCATTCAATGACTTTTCTGCGCTCAACAAAAATACAGTAAATTGTAATTGCCAAAGGCAGCCTGTTATTAAAAGAATTTCATCGCTGGGAAAAGTGTACATCTTGCGAAGGCTAAAACCTGTAAGCGTTTGAAGCTAAGGTTTTGTGCCAGGCAAACCTTACAGTGTTTTGTTGAAAACGGAAAACCTTATAATGTTTTGCTGAAAGTAATTCCTCTTTTTTTAAACGCTGTAAGGTTTCCTTCCCTTCACTTTTTGCCGCCCACAAACCTTACAGGTTTTATTATCAGTAAACAAACAAAATAAAGGAATTTATGTTTTGCCCGTAGCCACAGGCGTACGGACAGCAGTTGTGTTTTTATTTGAAGGATACTACGGAAAAGCGGGAAAGTACCAAAGCTGAAGATAAATAGAAAAAACTGATTTTTATTCGTCTGCTGGAACTGTTGCTGATAAAGAACTACAGCCGATTGTTATTCCGTCTGCCAGCATATTGCCAAACCCCTTGTTGTACTAAACCTACGGTAGTTTAATAAGCACCCTGATATTTAAAACCAGAGTGCTTACATTCTGCATATTAATAAACTTCAAAATATTTTTATGCAAAACAAAGAAACTACCGGGCTGCGTCCGATGGACAAAGATTATGTAACCATCGTAAAGCAAGCCTCAGACAAAGTAACAGGATTTGAACAACTGTACAAAGAAATGGAACGTTCCATTTCCATCACGGGCAAAAGTAAAAGTACCCTCACCAACTATTCACGGCAACTGGCCCACCTGGCATTGCATTACAACTGCTTTCCGCTGGATCTGGATGCCGAACAGGTGATGGATTACCTGCACCTGGTAAAAAGCCGTGGCACCACTTCAGCCACCTTTTTCAAGTTCACTGTGTATGGCTTGCGCTACGCCTGTCGCATGCGGGGATTGGAATACAAGCAGTTTTCTTTACCTGCCATTGAGAAAGACCAAAAGCTTCCGGTGGTACTCAATGGTTCAGAAGTAAAAGCATTATTAAAAGCCTGTAAACTTTTGAAGCACCGCCTCATTATCGGACTGTGTTATGGATGTGGCCTGCGCTGCAGCGAGGTCAGGAATATAAAAGTAGCCGATGCTGACCTGGAACGCGGTATGCTGCATGTAAAGCAGGGCAAAGGCTCCAAAGACCGTTGCCTTCCTTTAGGAAAGATGCTTTGCCGTGGTACCACCCAATATATTTCAGCAGAACATCCACGCAACTATTTATTTGAAGGCAATGATGGTGAGGGCATGTCGCAGCGCGGCACACAGTGGGTAGTGGGTGAAGCGGTAAAACGCGCCGGAGTCCGTAAAGAAGTCCACACCCATACTTTGCGTCACAGCTATGCTACCCATTTGTTAGAACAAGGCATCAACATTCTTGTAATAAAAGAGCTGTTAGGCCATGCACATATAGAAACCACCATGGTGTATCTACATATAGCAAAACCTGATACAAAGAATGTGTTCAGCCCTTTGGATACTTTATATAACCAAAGCTGATGCAGCCGCGATATGAAGTGGCGGGTGTGCTTAATGCACACTGGCCTGCCGTACATGATAGTGCGAAGTTCAATACATGGCAATTGCGTACACTCAATGCCGTTAGAAGGTGCCGGAGTGCCGCCCTTGGTGCTCATGTAGATGCCTGCCTGCCGGACAGGCAGGGTTGTACTTCCTGCGGCCATCTGCGCATCAGCTATAATAGTTGCCGCAACAGGCATTGTCCTAAATGCCAGGGAAGTGAAAGAGAGCGATGGATACAGGCAAGAGAAGCAGAACTTTTACCCGTTCCCTATTTTCATGTAGTATTCACTTTGCCGGATACTATAAACCAGCTTTGCCTGCACAAGGATAAAGAAGTGTACAATATACTCTTTCAAAGTGTGTGGCATACCCTCAATACATTTGGCCATGACCATAAATGGCTTGGTGCGCAAACCGGAATGATTAGCATCCTTCATACCTGGGGACAAACGATGACCTTGCATCCGCACCTTCATTGCATTGTACCCGGTGGTGGATTAACCAAACAAGGCAAATGGAAAACCGCAAAAAGTGATGGCAAGTATCTCTTTAATGTAAAGGCGATGAGCAAAGTGTTCCGGGGGAAATTTATTGCTTTACTCAAAGAAAGGTTACCCGGGGAGATGAATAAACAACTGATAGATGCCTTGTATAAAAATGAATGGATTGTGTATGCCAAACGTCCTTTCAGCGGGCCACAGAGTGTGGTAGAATATTTGGGGCGATATACTCACAAGATAGCCATCAGCAATCACCGCATTAAAAATGTCGAAGATAGCAAGGTTACTTTTTCTTATAAAGATTACAGGCAAAGTGCTGTCACCAAAGAAATAACACTGGATGGAATGGAATTTATCCGCCGTTTTGCCATGCATATTTTGCCCAAAGGTTTTGTTCGCATCAGGCACTATGGAATTTTAAGCAGTACTTCTAAATCCGTGTGTGCCGCTGTTATAAAAGAACAATTGCCGCCCTTACCGGAACTAAAAAATGCAAAGCCTAAACGGGAAATTTATAATCCACTAAAATGCCCCTGCTGTAAGAAGGAAACCATGCAAACACTGTTACGCTTCAATCGCAGAGGGCCGCCGGCAGACTGGAAGCAAATGGCTGAAAATATTCTGGGTTGCCTGGTTTAAAAAAAATTGCTGCAATAGCGGCCTGGAAATATTATGCACTGAATAAAAAAATGATTCAATTTCTAACCTTTTTTAGAATAAAAAGCAATACAAAAATCAGAAGTAAAATAAGTTTGTTTCAAATCAGGTACAAAAACCTGCTTACCAAAGCTCTGTGAGATATAACACCCTACCGTAAACGCAAACCCCTTTCAACGCAAACCCCATAGTCTCCAATTATTCAGTCACCGGTTCCGTACAACATCGGACTTCATCGGAGGCACTTCGTGCCCGACGAAGTCTTATTTGTTGGTGGCAGTTTTGGTCTACTGTATATGTCCTAAAGCATTAGCAATCGCCTCTAACGCTGTCGGTGTATTGTCTGATGAAGTAACAACAAAAGCTCGCCTAAATAAATTATTTTGTTCTGCTTTTAAAGCTAAAGACAAAGCTTCAAAGTCAGATAATTTAAAACTTTCTTTTAAGTCTCTGGCTAATTCTTTAATGTCATGAGTAATGCTTGGCGGATATTTTTCCATGTTTATATATTTTATAGTTTGGTTTATTTTGTTGTAGCCTTACCATCTTTGTCAAAACTACTTACCTTTTTTTTGTCAATGCCTTCAGTATAATCAATTATTGTTTTTAACTCTCCTGTCTCATAAAATAATTTTTCATAGCCACAAGCACTTGCACCTAAACCATTCGGATAGTTAGCTTTAGTTTCTCTTAATAGAATTCCATTTTCAGAATAGTCCCAAGTCCAAATACTACCAATTTTAGAAGGAAGTTGTTTTTTGAATGGCGATGGACTAATGGTTGCGTCATGCTTGAATACTCTTCGTAATTGTCCGTTTTGATACCAATCATTCGTTGTCGTACTTCCATCTTCATTCCGTGTTTCACTTTTTTCAGGGTTTCCATCAGGGTAAAAGCACTTTTTACTAATCTTATTACCTCTACTATATAAAATTTCTTCTTTCAATTGTCCGTTGGGATGCCAGAATAAGCAAGTGCCGTCTAATTTATCATCAATATATTTTGTACAGTGTTTTTTGTTTCCATCTGGCAAATAATAAGTCAATACAACTTCATTTGTACCTGAAGTAAAACTCACTTCTGTACGTTTATTCCCTTCAGGGTATGAAGCAGTCAACAAAAAGTTGTCACCAGTCAATAATGCTTTATTTACATCTTTTATAAAACAGAAATCAATTATATCAAAATCTTGGAATGGAATTTTAGAAATATTCTCAATGTCTGTAAACTCAAACTTTTGCCAAAATCTTTTAAAAGCATAAATAGGCTCTGATGTGTTTTTTATTCCGTTGATTACATCAAGAGCATAACCTAAATTAAACTTTTGAATAAGAGCATCAACGTCATAATGATTAGACTTCTTTGTATCTATTTCAAATTCGTAAATTGTCTTATTATTTAAATTGCCTAAATATTGAAGGGCATTAAAGTCTTTTGCAGCATGCGGATATTTCTCTAAGGCAGGAATTAGTTCGGGAAACTCTGTACTAATTGTTTCAATGCTTGGTAAGTCATTGGGATTAATAAAATAGGAACTTTCTTTACTCCATTTTCCACCAGGCACAATATTACTAAGTATGCCTTCTCCAAATATTTTTCTGCCAAACCTATAAACTAATAACCTTTCAAGAAGTAACGCTGATGCCTCATTCAGATTTTCTGAAATTATAATATGGTCAGCCTCTAAACCAGCCTTTTGAATTTCTTCAATGATTTGTAATTTCTCGGTATTGCTTTGTACTCGTAGCTTTTCTTTAAAATGTTGAAGAACTCGTTTTCCTTTCCCCTTGCCGATATAAAAAATTAAATTAGTTCGTGGGTCAATAAGTCCGTAAACGTAATATTCTTTCATTTGTGAAGTCTGTCGTTAAAATTGCCACCAACGTTGAGGCTTGGCGATGGGCTGGAATTCAATGTACTTTCAGCCCGAACGTCAGCCGATTGAAAAACTGTAACCGAAGGTAAATACAAAAAGCCGATATTTGTTTGTCTGCTGGAACTATTGCTGATAGCGAACTACAGCCGATTGTTATTCCTTCAGCCAGCCTATTGCCAAACCTTTTGTTGTGCGTTCGTGCTACTCTGTCCACAAATAGCAGCAAGAATTCTCTAATTCTATTTCCTAATTTTTCGGTTTATCATAGAAATTATGCGTTGATTACTTTTAGAATTGTGTTCCAGTTGCGGTTAGTAATTTTGTTCCCGAACTCTTTTTCAAGGAAACTTATTATGCGATATGGACGCTTGTCGGGCAATAAATTCACTACAGAATAAATTTCAGTGCCGATAATACGCATTATTATAAAATCATTGTCAGGGGATTTATAAGGAACTTTAAGTCTGCTCGTTGGCTTTTCCGAAAGAAAGGTCAGAAATAACTTTGTCTGTGGAGTAATTTTTATTTGGCTGAAAGGGTTTGATTTTACCAACAAACATAGTTCGTCTAATGTGCGAAGAACTATGTTTACTTTGTAGCCCAGTTTTTTTTCTAACTGTCTTTCTATTTTTGTAATGATAGTGTAAGTTTCGGATATAGTTGTTTCAAAAACAATATTTCCGCTTGCAAGAATTGTCTTTACATTTTTAAAGCCGATTGCTTCAAAGATGCGTTTCAATTCGTCCATCTTCACTGTCTTGCTTCCAATATTATTGATGCCTCGTAAAAAAGCAACATAAGGCGTTGCAGTAATTTCTTCGGTCTTTTCTCTTTTGCTCATAGTTCATTTAGAGCTTATTGTTCTTTTTTTCGTTCTTTCAAGTTTGCATTACCCAGCATGACGCACAACATCCAATAAAAGTATCCGCAAAGCCCTGAAAAAACGTTTAAGGCTTGGCGATGGGCTGGTATTCAATGTACTTTCCGCCCGAACGTCAGCCGATTGAAAAACTAAAGATGAAGATAAAACAAAAAGCTGATTTATATTCTTCAGCCCGGAACTAAAGCTGATAGCGAACTACAGCCGATTGTTATTCCTTCAGCCAGCCTATTGCCAAACCTTTTGTTGGTAGCCGTTTTATTTCCACCATATATTTTCGTCCGCCTTTCCCCACTTGTCAGACTTGTCTAATAATGCTTTTCCTTCTACACCTTTGCCGTTTTTAAAAGGGTCATCTTCATAGCTTGAATAATATGCTTGATGGATATACCATTTGCCGTCAATTTGTTTCATGTATACTGTTTCATGAACTATGTCAGCACCAACAGAGTAACGATAAAAAACCAAAATAAAATCCTTTCCAGGAATTGTATCTTTTTCAACAACTTCAATTGTCTTTAATATTTCGTCTTTGTGTTTTGCAGTAAAGTATGCTTTATCAGTTAAAGGAACTTGTTCATTAAATTGAAGATTATATTCCATATTCGCTTTTAATGTTCCTTCAATTGTATTTTGAGCTTCAGCCTTTTTAATAATAACTAAATTACTATTTGATGAAGAGTTGTTACCAGATTGGTTGCAAGAAATTGAAAGAACAGATAGTGTCAGAAATAATGCAATTTTAATTTTGGTCATAATATTTAGTTGTGATTTATTAGGTTGTGAAGAAAAATGGCTGCCAACGTTTGTATTACCGAAAGTACGAACATCCAAACGTATTTTTAAAGAAAAATTGTTTTATTCATTACCAATGATTTATATCGCTTTTGCGAACTACATATTAAAAGAAAATACCTTTCGCAAATACAGCACTATTTTTTAATTTACAAACCTTTAAAGGTTCGGGAATTATTATCCACAAAATTCCTTCCTTGTACGTTTTTCTTATTTACACAAAATCAATCTTTTTGTTAAATGTAGAGCCTCAACCTTACCCCTGCATTAAAAAACTTTACTACCATGGACAAAATTTTTTGGGAATATCTGCAAATGGCAGTGAGTAATAATACATTGGCCGGCATTTTGTTGGGCACATTATCATTTGGGTTCTTTGGCTTAGTGAAATTAGTAAACTTTGCATTACTCTTGGGGTATTCATCTTTGTTGGAAACAAATAAAGTGTGGGTAAAACATATAACTCACAGCTTTTTTTTACGTCAAAATATCCCGGGACTTTACGAGTACGTATTTCTACTACCTTTGCCGGATAACCTTATTTTTTTAATTTAAAAATTTTAATCGTGAAAATTAATTTTAGCTTAGTTACAATTGCTGCAGCTTTGTTATTTACTAGTTGTGTAAGTACAAAGAAGTTTAACTCGCTACAGGCAAGTTATAACAGTTTGCAGGCTACTAACAGCCAGCTTACCAGGGATGGCGAACAATGTAAAGATAACCTGGACCGGGCCACTGTTCAGATCTCAAGTTTGCAGGAACGTATAAATGCCGAACAGCAACATGTGAAGGATCTGCAATCCGCATTGGACAAATGCCTTACTACCGCAGGACAGGGAAATGTAAATATTTCTAAACTGGTAGATGAGATTAAGTCATCCAATCAATATATACAGGAACTGATAGCTTCCAAAAGCAAAAGTGATTCTCTGAATATGGTGCTAACCAATAATCTCACAAGATCATTAAGCAAAGATGAATTGCAGGATGTGGATGTGAAAGTGCTGAAGGGAGTGGTGTATATTTCTCTTTCAGATAATATGCTTTACAAATCCGGCAGTTATGAAATTTCGGATAGAGCAGGAGAGACTTTATCAAAGATTGCAAAGATTATCAAAGACTATAAAGATTATGATGTATTGATAGAAGGCAATACCGATACTGTTCCTATCTCCAAGCCTAATATCCGTAATAACTGGGATCTGAGCGCGCTTAGGGCATCTTCTGTGGTACAGGCATTGCAAAATAGTTTTGGCGTTGATCCGCAACGCCTCACAGCAGGAGGACGTGGTCAATACAATCCTGTTGCCAGCAATAATACTCCTGATGGCAGATCTCTTAACAGGCGTACAGAGATTATCATTACTCCTAAGCTTAACCAGTTTATGGATTTGATTGGTAAAGGTGAATCTGATTCAACTAGTCCTAAATAATTTCTGGGATCATTTTTAAAGCCCCTCAGTTTTTTAAGCTGAGGGGCTTTTATATGCCTTCTTTTGTAAAAGATTTTTGAAAAAGATTCATCTAATGTTTCTTTATCAACAATAGTATAAAATGTTTTCCTGCTTTCGATTTTATAAAGAACTACGGAACAGAAATTTTATTCAATTAGCCGGAAAGAACTAATCTCCAAATCCAGTCAACTAATGTATGTGTTAGAATGGCGGCTAATAATTTATTCCCGCTTTTTTTATAGGCCCATGCATAGCCAAATCCTGCGAGTGTGGCCAGGATAACATAAGTAATTTGTGTATTTAAGCCACTAACATTGTTCCAGTGCATTAACCCAAAAGCAAGAGAAGAAACAACAATTGGAATCCATTTTTTTGATGAAACTTTCTCAAGACCGTTTAAAAGTATTCCCCTGAAAAAAAGTTCTTCAGGCAAAGCAATTGTTAGAAAAATTCCAATAAATTGAGCTGCTGCTTTTGCCCCATTAAATTTTTCCGGAACTGCAAAAGTCAGGAACCCGGTTAAAAGCCCGGGAGGCACTAACACCACCATTATCATAAGCAGCGCTAAGAGTGTGATGTATAAATCTTTCAATTTTGGAACAAGATTAAAACCAATCTCAGCATTACGATAACCTTTCCAGCCAATAACAGCAATTACAGAAATGGCTAATGCCCACCAGTTATAACCGAGTAATGGATGCATTTCCATAGACCAGCGAAGATCAAAAGGAATCCAAAGAAGTATCCAAAGGGCAACATCATTCCAGCTAAATTCAAAAGATTCGCTGCTAAGTTTCTTCAATGAACTAAATACAGCAAAAACGATACATCCAAAAATCGTAGTGGTATATGGGTTGAATGTGTTTGTCAATAATCCGGGCAGGGCAAATAAAAAAGTTATTCCACCTGTGGTATAAAATATCGAATTTGCATTTTCCCCGAGCCAGTCTTTAAACTGTTGCGAGGCTTTTGGAGAACCTAACGCCAGCGCTAATCCTAAAAGAGGGGAAGCGCTTATGACCATTGCTATTACAGACATTATAGTTTTCTTTGAACCGGAGGATGCCACTTCAAAGATTAAAACCGCTCCCAACAAAGTCCAAATGAGCCAAAGGATCAGTATTCGTTTTTTCATTGTAACTATGATTTAAAAGTCAGTTTTATTCTCAGATCAAATCAACAACTTTAGCAGTGAATGTTTATATAATGAATGAACATGAGAACCTTCAATTGATAAGTTTTAGTTTAGCAAACTAAGATATAAAATAAAAAGAGCAAAATACATCGAATGTTGTAGCCTACGGTAACAGTTGAAATTAATTTTTGAAAGAGATCCCTACGCCGGGTCAGCTTATACAAACAATAAACCTATCCTGACTACCATAGCAGGCGAACATAAAAGGCGAATTTCTATTTAATCATTCAAGAACAGCCGGGCATTTATAATAACACCCCTTTCTTTAAACCGGAATTTTTTGATGATGTCCTGCATTTTATTTGTTGTTTCAATACCTGTACTGCTTTAACTTTTCGTTCTTAATTCCCCCGTGATAACACCTTTATTTTAGTTATCTTAGAGGAAATACAAAACTCTTTATTATGAAATATTCCCCGTTTATATTTTGCCTGCTCCTGATAATGATAAGTTCTTCTGTGTTTTCAAAAAATATTGAAGGAGCCTGGGAATTTAAGAGTGCAGACAAACATATAGTCCTTGTATATAAAGATGGCTATTTTACACATACTGAATTTAAAACAAAGGAATTTTTATTCAGTTGGGGTGGCCTCGCCAAAACTAATGATACACAATTAACGATTTCAGTTGAATTCAATTCTGCCAACAGTGAAACCGTAGGCAAAGAAATTGTTTATGAATTTCTTATTAATAATGATCAATTACAGATCAATAAAAATGGCAATTCAATAAAATATCAAAGAATTGATGATGGAAATGCGCCCCTGTCAGGAGTTTGGAAAATAAACGGAAGAGAACAGGGCGGAAAGATGGTAGCGATTCATCAGACAGGCGCACGTAAAACCTTGAAAATACTTACAGGGAGCAGATTCCAATGGTTTGCTATTAATCCGGAAACCAAAGAATTTTCGGGTACCGGTGGTGGTACTTATTCCTTTTCAGATGGAAAATACACAGAAAATATTCAATTCTTTTCAAGAGATAATAATCGTGTAGGAGCGCAATTGGTTTTTGATGGGAAAATTGAGAACTCAGAATGGCACCATAGCGGACTTAGCTCAAAGGGAGATAAAATTTATGAAATATGGGGTAGAATAAAATAGCCGCTTCTTGAAATGGCTACCTTTCTTTTAACCAAAAATTAGTTTACGTTCTTTTTTTTGATGAAGCCACCATCACAACACCAACAATAGCAATAATGCCACCTGCATAAGTAGGCCAGCCAATCCACTTGTGTTCGGTTTTATTAATTTGAATCGGCCCTGCATCCACAATATTTTTTTCTACAGGTACAGAAAATCCCCTGATTACAGCCATTGCAATACCCACTACAATTAAAATCCAGCCTGCCAATTTCATTATTATGATTTTAAATTAATGATAATTTGGATTAAACATATATAGTGCCTGCTTTTAAAATAAAAAGAATTGTTGATTTACGATTTCCAGGCTTCGGGTACTCCCGCCTTGGTTCGTGGCACACGAAACAAATCTCTATTCATCCGTGAAACAAGTTATTTAAAAATCCAAATTCATCAACACAGGTTTCATAAAATCGTGCAGATGAATAATAATAATCCAGGTAATCTTTGGCAAGATTCCACTTACCACTAACAGGGTTAAAGTGAATGTAATCTATCTTTTGCTTTGCAAAGTCTCTGTTGACTATTTCTATACTCAAGGAATCTCTTTGCCAGATTTTATGTTTTTTATTTGCTGCATTCACTTCATAGAGCTTTGATGTTCCATTTTGCTTTAATGTTTTTAAAAATTAGTGAGCTGTATATTTCAAAAAACTTCCCTGAGGTGTTTCCTTTCCGTTTTTCTGAAGTTGCTGCCATATAAAATGAACATGTGTAGGCATAATGACAAATGAATATACTTTTATAAAATCTCTATCTGACAGCTCTTTCAAATAATTCACTATGAGTTCCTTATTTTCTTTAGAACTCAATAGCGGCAACCATTGGTGAATAGTGGCTGTAAAGAAATATGTTCTACCAATTTCAGAAAAGGATTTCCTTTCAATATGTATAGTGCAATTTACAATCCTAACTTAAAATTAAGAAAAGAAAAACTGTTTCGTGTGCCACGAACCAAGGCGAAAGCTTTTCATTTGTAAGTTTATTATTATACTTAGCAAGGAGCAAATCAGTGAGTTTTTCAAGTTAAATAATTCGCTGTATTACCCTTCGCAGTATCAATTGCCACTAACTTTAGTTTGTGGAATTGAAGTTGCCTTTCCTGGCTTTAGCCAAAAGTTAAAAGACAATTTATTGTAAAGAATCAGTAGATTTTGGCTAAAGCCTTTGAAAATATTTCATTATCAATCCACGGGTTGAAACCCGTGGCAATTAAAATATCCTGACTCTATACTTCAAAGAGATAAATTAGCCAGCTTTCCAGGTTAAATTATTCACGGTTTTATCCCTTGCAGAGTATAAACACTTACTAAGAAATAAAAAATAAAAATGAAAAGAATTGTTGATTTATGATTTCCAGGCTTCTGGTACATTTTACTTTTGATCCAGCACATCAAGAAATTGATTCAAGTGATCCCTGGTATTATAAAAATGAAAAGAAATCCGTAAACCGTTTCCTCTGACAGAGGTCAGGATCCCGGCAGCATTTAGTTTATCAATAGTTTTTGATTCAAGAGGTAAATTAATGATGGTAGATTGTTCACTTCTGTTGAACATCCATTCAGGAATTAAGCCCATGTAGTGAAAGGCCTTCCTGGCTGTCTGGCAAAGTTGTTGATTCGTTTTTTCTATATAATCCATTCCTAAAGATTGGAGATAATTCAAACCTTGATCTAAAGACCCGAAGTTGAGGCTATCTAAATGGCCTGGCTCAAAACATAACGATAAATAATTTTTATTACCGGATGGATCCGCTGAGATTATTTTACTCTTTCTGGCCTGGTAAAGCGACTCCTTCATTTGATCGGACAGAAAAACATAACCATTGCCATACCCGCCCAATAGCCATTTATAACCACTACCCAAAAGAGCGTCCAGGCCTGATAATGAAAAATTAAAAACAGTAGTACCGGTAAACTGTGTACCGTCTGCAACTAAAAGCAGATCGGGGTATTTCTCTTTTATCTTTTTGATGAATGCATCATCCATTCTTAAACCACTTATATACTGCACCATGCTAAAAGCAAAAATAGTGGGTTTGAAATTTTCGATAGCATCAAGAAGATATTCTTCCATTTTCTCATTCATGGCTACTTCGCGGTATTCAAAGCCCATACTGGTAACCGGATAAACGATGGATGGATAATCTTCCTTTAGCAATAAAAAACGATGCTTTTTATCTAATCCATTTAATAAGGTATTAAAGCCAATAGAAAAATTTGGTACCAGGAATGTGTTTTCTTTCTTTACACTAAAGAGGTTAGAGATATTGGTTCTAAGATTATTAATTATGCCCGTATTCTTCTCTCTGAAATTACTTCCTCCTTCTACAAATTCTTTATCGTGACCGGCTCTCCACGCGGCAACATCAACAGGTAGCAGACCTGAGTAAGCAGTATTGAGATAAGTATATTTTTTTAATATGGGAAAATCAGACGAGAAGTCCATAGCCAAAATTAAAAAAATATTGAAGAACTAAATTATAAAACTTAAAAAGAATGGATGCATTTTAATTAGGAACAACGTCCCAACTGTTTTAATCCGGAAAAAATATTAAATCAAAATTGTTTTACGCTTTAGAAAAAAAATCTCA
>DASSHD010000193.1:0-2472 GCA_035693085.1 Hanamia sp.
TGAGCCTTGATTGGTTTGTTTTTTTTCGTTTGATTGGAGGCCTGGGTATTGGTATCGCCTCCATGCTGGCGCCAATGTATATTTCTGAAATCGCGCCTGCAAAGATAAGAGGCCAATTAGTTTCTTTAAATCAATTGGGAATTGTATCGGGTATCCTCCTTATTTATTTTGTGAATTACACAATTGCAGGCTGGCACGATGAAGCGTGGAACGTTTCTACCGGATGGCGATGGATGTTTGGTTCAGGCGCAATTCCTTCCGTTATTTTTTTAATTCTTCTTTTTTTCGTTCCTGAAAGCCCGCGGTGGCTTGCGCAAAAAGAGCGCTGGAACGAAGCTGAAAATATTCTTGCCAAAATCAATGGTTCTCAAAAAGCATCAGCCGAACTAAAAGAAATTAAAGCTGCATTAAATGTTGAAAAAACTTCATTTGCTGATATTTTAAAACCTGGCATTCGCAGGGCTTTATTAATCGGCGTTATTCTATGCATCTTTTCGCAGGTTACGGGTATTAATGCGATCATGTATTATGCGCCTGAGATATTCAAATCTACCGGTGATGCTTCAAGCTCAGCTTTGATGCAGACTGTATTAGTTGGTGTGATAAATCTTCTTTTTACTTTGGTGGCGATTAAATACGTTGATAAATGGGGAAGGAGAACCTTGCTGTTGCTCGGTGCGGGCGGAATGGCTGTTTGTCTTGCTATTGTGGGCAGCGCTTTTTATTTTGGCTTTGCACATGGCTATTTAGTGCTTATCGCTATCCTGGCCTACATATCTTTTTTTGCTATTTCGTTTGGGCCAATTGCGTTTGTAGTGATCTCAGAAATATTTTCAAACCGGAACAGGGGAATGGCTATGTCGGTATGTATCTTTTTTCTTTGGGCCTCTGTTTATGTGGTGTCTCAAACTTTTCCGATGTTACTTGCTTCAATCGGCAGCGCATTTACATTTTGGATTTATATGGGAATGTCCATTTGCGCGTTCATTTTTGTTTTAAAACTAATTCCGGAAACAAAAGGCAAATCATTGGAGGAGATAGAACTTTTTTGGCTACCGAAAAAAGATGATGGAAAGTTAATCGCATTGTCTTCAAAGGAATTGATATAAAGCAATTATAAGCACCTTATTAATACAAAAATAATGGACGATTACAAAGCAGCAGGCGTTGATATTGGCGGATCGCACATAACAGTGGGAATGGTAGATCTTAAAAAACGCAGGCTCGTTGAGAATTCGCTTTTAAGAAAGCATGTCAATTCCAAAGGAAGTGCAGAAGAAATTTTAGATACGTGGGTAGAAGTGATTGAAAAATTATTTTCTAACTATCCTTTTATTCAAAAGAAAATTGGAATAGCGATGCCCGGCCCGTTCGATTATGAAGAAGGTATTTGTTTGATAAAAGGAGTTGATAAATTTGAAAACTTATTCAACTTCAATATAAAAAAATTACTTGCCGAAAAATTAAAAAACAAGGCTGAAAATATCCTGATGCTGAATGATGCAAGTTGTTTTTTAAAAGGCGAAGTCTTCGGAGGCGCCGCTGTTAATTGTGACAATGTAATCGGTATTACGCTGGGCACGGGGCTTGGTTCTGCACGGTTTCACAGTGGACAAACATTTGAAGGAGATTTATATTTTTCTCCGTTTAAAGATGGAGTCGCCGAAGATTATTTATCCGGCAGGTGGTTATTAAAGCGATACAAAGAAATAACAGGACGCACGGCAAAGAATGTAAAAGAGTTGGTTGAAAAGATTTCGGAAGATTCACGCATCAAAATATTGTTTGCTGAATTTGGTAAGAATCTTGGTGAAGTTTTATATATCTATGCTAAAAAACATAAATGCGAAACAATTGTAATCGGGGGTAATATTGCCAACGCCTGGGAGTTATTCATTCCCGAAACAAAAAATATCCTCGGCATGCTACCCAAAAGAGTTGAGATAAAAAAAGCGGAGTTAGGTGAAGAAAGTGCATTAATAGGAGCAGCAAGTTTATGGCGATAATTGAATTTGTTTGTCATTACTTCCGGAGACAATTTAACGAAGGGCAACGACAATCAACAAAATTATAATTTGCAATATTTGTTCTTTTACCGCGAATTTTATTCTGCCTGTGGGCGGTGGAGACGCTGCCCACGGCGGCCTGCGCCGGTTGGTGTCCACCAACCGGTGACAATTTGTACTCTTTTAATCCTTAATGAATTTTATTTATTTTTATAAATCGTGAAGAATAATTTAAGTTCCAAAAGCTGGTGGGGCGCTCCCAAAAAATTTTCTACCCAAAAGGTAGAACGGAAAATCAGTTGGCTGGAGTTATTCTACGATCTGGTGTATGTAATTGCTATTTCTACCATTACTCATTATGTGGCTCAGCAGTTCAGCATTAATGCGCTGCTCGATTATTTTTACCTGTTTGTTATTATTTTCTGGGGTTGGCTCAATGGCAGCTTGTATCACGATTTACATGGCA
>DASSHD010000194.1:0-13010 GCA_035693085.1 Hanamia sp.
GGTTTTAAATTCGGGCTGAAAGCAGGAATTTTTAAAAAACTTATTTGGCGATCGCTATCACTTTCTTCACTTGTATAGAGATTATCTATGGTAAACGATCCAGCTATTGTCTTTTTACGTGGGACGCGTTTTTTGCCGGACACGTAAATCGTAATCATTTGAGAAGATGTGGTATTTATCGTTAGGAAACTGTGTATTAATAAAATTGATGAATATTTTACCATAAATTTGATTATTATAACTATAAGTAATAAATTTACATCAAAATATATTTAAAATGATGAACTTTTCAATCGAAGACCTTTCCGAAAACCAATTAGAATTAATAGGATTGACTAAGAAGGACCTATTAAATATTCCGCCACGTACCTTCAATGCATTAATGTCCGGTAACAGAACCTCCCTCATAAGATTTAATAAACTAATGGTTCCAGGACTTGAAGGCGGTTCATTGGATGCTAAACTTTCGCTGGAAAGGAAAGCAAGCGGCGAAGTTTCCATTCGCTTTCACCCTATCAATCAAATACCCAAAAACACTTTCAATCTTACAAAAAATGAAATAAATCAATTAAACGGTGAAAGCTATTTTATTCCAAAACAATTGGAAAATGGGAAAAACTATCTCATCGGGCTTGACAAGCAAACTAATGAATTTATCGCCATTCCCAAAGATTCTATTGAAGCGCCAAAAAAGATAAATGGCATTGAACTGACAGGCACACAGATAAAAGATTTTAAAGAAGGCAAGGAGATAAAAGTAGGTGGTGAAAAGTTCAGGTTAAATCCCAATGATGAGTTGGGTATCAGCAGCATTGGTAAGAGTTCCATTATGTCGAGCCTTGAATTCAGCCATTCCAAATACAATTCTTCTGAACTATTACTTGACCTTGCTCTTTTAACAACCGGTGCCGGATCGGTATTCATGATTGGCCATCTTGCAGATTTATTAGTGCTCACTACAGCCGCCACCTTGAAGGGTAAAAAGGATAATAGTATCAGCCAGATGGTCAATGAAAACAAGACGCTACGTAATGCGCTGGCAAAATCTTCCCCCGGTATTGCAGGAAAAATTAAAAAGGGTGATTTCTTAACGCCAAAAGAATTAAAGCAAATGGTTGAAAATCATTTAGACCGCCATGTAGAGATAGAGGCAATGAATGACCTGGAATTCAAGCCTGGTTACCCTACGGGCGTGAATGCCATCATTACAGAGGAGAACAAAACAAAAAACAATACTGAAAAACCCGAGAAGAAACTCACTGTCAAAATGTGATTGCAAAATCACGTTTCCATTTTCAAGGCTTCTATGATAAACAAATTGTTTATGCAAAATCAGAATGTATCATTTTATAAACCAACCCAATTCAGTCCCAATGAAAAAGGCATTGAGAATTATCAAACAATCGGTAAAGAAACCATTGCCTACAAAAAATTATTTTCCAAAAACTTCTTTGATGGAAGATTGGATAACAAAGCCGGATCCAATCAAATATGGAGTAAAGAAAATTCATTCAGACCCCTGGCTCCTAAATTAAAGGAAGGAGAGTTTGCTGTAGTAGAACGAAAATATTCCGAAATTGGAATGTTCGATTTTACTACAAGGGATAATAATAAAATTAATAGCCATGCGGATGTGGCCTATATTTTCCGCCAACTGGAAAGCGAAGCGGTCGAACATGCGTTTGCAGTGTATATAGATAAAGAATCAAACCCTTCTGTTCAATGGCTCAGTATGGGTGGCATTAACGCCACAATTATTGATCCCCGTATTATGGTGGACGCCGCACAAAGATTAGAGGCTACTCAAATTTACCTGGTACACAATCACCCTTCCGGAAACCTAAAGCCTTCCGGCGCAGACCTGCGTATTGTTGAAAAGCTAAAAAAAGGTTTTGAGCCGATGGGCATCATTGTAAATGCAATCATCATAAACCTTAACAGCGGCAATTATTTGATATTCGATGAAAACGGATGTACTGTTGAAAGAGAAGGGTTTACTTTTCATGATTTTGAAGAAGAAAAAAAAGTGGGCGTTTTCTCATTTAACAAACAGGCATTTTTACAATCACCTCTCACTACTATAATTCAATCTCCATCTGATGTAGCACAATTCCTGTCCCAACAAAAATTTAGTTCCGGTGAAAAAGCAGGCTACCTGCTGCTTACTACAAGGAATGAAATTGCGGGTAATTTCTTTGCTACCCAAAATACAAGACAAAAAGCATTTAAAGAAGTCGCAGGGCTTGTTTCAAAATTTGGAGGGGTAAATGTAATTGCCTATACTAATAAGGCGGACAATGCTCAATTCTATAGAGACCTGAAAGGAGATTTAACTAACCTGGATATAAGCCTGCTTGATGTGATAGAATGTGAAAGCAGCGCCTTTGTTTGTAAGACTTTTGATAAATATAAATCATTGGTGCAGCAAAACAGGCTTTATGAGACATCGCCAGAGTATCCTACTAATCCGCCAAAATTCAGCATAGCAGTCGGCATGGAAACACAGTATGATATAACATTTGGTCATTTAGGAAGCGGTATTACTGTTTGGGACAGGCAGCAGCTTGAAAATGGAGATTATAAAACCATTGCACATATTTCAGATAATGGAGAGGTTGATTTCTATGAAAATGATTTACCGGATGATGTCAAAAAGAAAATCAGCGTTATGGCAGCGATTCAGGAAGCGAAGTTCGATCACATCCCGCTAAAACCTGTTATGGTTATTCCTTTAACTGAGGAACAAAAGAATGACATGTCGCAAAATCCTTACTACAAGCCGCCTCGCTATGGCTTACCTGACCTTAGCCCCGAACAGGTTGCTTCTGTACCCGATGTCATCGAAGGCCATCCCCTGAATTATCAGGATAAACTGGTTTTATACGAAAGTGAATTGCAATTTGAAGGAGAGAAGGTAAGCTACCGTATTGCTGAAAATAATACGATAGTGAAAGAGCAGGATGGAATGAGGCTTAGTATCCTTACTCATGCTGATGTTGGATTTAACGACTTTGAATTGAATAGACAAAATTTTGAAAATGGCCGCCGAAGAAACCAGGGGCCACCTCAGGAAGGGCTTTGGGAAAACAACCTGTCTGCCAAAGAAAATCAAACCATTTATATAACCAAAAAAACAAAAATCATGGAAACACAAAACACACTGACCGAAGAACATCTTACCAGCAAGGGTACAGAAGTGAATAACAAAGAAAATTACAGGCAAATGAATCTGGATTACCTGACGAACCAGGTTAAATTCCTTGGATTCGGGGATGGACTTGGAGAACGGCTCTCTGAAAAAATGAATGAATTAAAGGACGCTATAGATCTTTCACTTACCCAAAGTTTTTTTGTAGCAGGTAACCCAGTAAAAAAACAAGACGTTGATTTCTCCCTTCATTTTAATAAAGGCAAAGAGAGCGAAATGTATTTTTTAAATAGTTACTCTGCCCAATTAAAAGTGGGACATGGGAACAACGGTGTACCTCAGAAATTTTATATCAATAAAGGAAAAGGGATTACGGCCAAGGAATCTTTTAACCTTCTTTCCGGCAGGGCTATCAATAAGGATTTTACCAACAAAGCAGGTGAAACCTATAATGCATGGCTGAAGTTAAAACCCACAGGGGCAAATAACGACAAGGGCAGCAGGGATTTTCAAATGTTCGGCGAGAATTATGGATTCGACCTTGAAAAAACTTTATCAAAATACCCTATCAAAGAAATGGAATCACCCGAAGCAGCAGAACGGTTAATGAACTCTTTGAAAAAAGGGAATATGCAGGCAGTAACTTTGATGCAAAATGGAGAAGAAACATCCAAATTCATTTCTGCCAATCCCCAATTCAAGAACCTGGATGTGTTAAACCATAACGGTTCTGCAATGTTTCACAACGACATTGAATTAAATAATGGTTTTGATACCCACAAACAAAATGAAGCACCAAAAAAAGCTGAAGCGCCTGTTACGAAAGTAGTTAAATCTGCCGGCATGAAAAGGTAATCAGCGTATATGCATAATAGTTATACCTGGACCATTTAATTACCATTTTGAATCCGGGGTATAGATAATACAATTGGGCACAGTCCCCGTTTTATCTGACCCTGGATTGTCTTATCTTACCATGAAGAAAAAACAAAATTATAATCCGTTACAATTGTCCTTTTTTGATGAGGTCATTACTCACAAAAATTATGGTAATGAAAACATTTTGGACAATAGCTGGAAAAACGTAATTGATTATTTTGAGAAAGAAAAGCAACCCAATAACAAATTAAAAATTGAAAATCATGAAAGAGAATTATCAGAAAGTAACATCGGAAAAAGGGAAGGATTATATGATGCTGTCCAGCGAAGACAGCCAACTAAAATCAGTACTTCCATGGAAAGGAAGGGTACTCTTCGACATGCTGAAAGAGCAACAACCGGACCGGTTCTTACGGATGAAACAATCAGGGGAATTAATACCCTTCCTAAAGAAGATATCGAAGGAATATTACGACCGGATGAATCAATACATAACAGAGAAACGGATGAAGGAAACGGAAGCCGAGGAGATCGTATGGCCCCAACTGACGAAGATGGCCGGCCTGGATTAGCATTTTATGAATCCTTGATGGATTTTAAAGTTTTGGAAATTGTATTACCCAATGACAACGATCCCAACTACATCCTTAGAACTTCCATCGGTGAAAGCCTTGGTGAAAGAGGAGAGACTGCCAGCTTTGTTTTTGAGGATTTGCCTACTGATCAGCAAATAACCAAAGTTGTCCTTGATACCTATAAGGAAATTGCAAGCTCACCGGAATATGTAAATGGTGATTTTTATCAGCAAAAATTACATGCCATTGCTGAAAACGTTTTAGAGGCAGTAAATAAAAATATTGCTGAACAAAAAAACATGGTGGAACCGGTAACTGATGTTACTAACTTCCACAGCCTTTGCGCACCTTACGAAAACAAATCATTTTCAAAAAAATTAAAATACCGGGATAATATTGCTGCACTGGACCTTCTATTAAAATTAGAAAATGATCAAAGAAGCGCTACATCTGAAGAACAAACTATTTTATCCAGGTATGTCGGATGGGGAGGGTTGAAAGAAATCCTTTTAGACCCCAGTAATGATGCGCTATGGAAAACATCTTCCGACATAGAACTTCGGGGCTTTGTAAAAGAGGTATATGACCGTTTTAGCGAATTAGATACAGATGGCAGCCAGGGCTTATTACTTGCTGCAAAGCGCAGCATTATGAATGCTCATTACACTTCTTATGAAATCATCAATGCTATTTATGTTGGAGTAGAAAAAGCAGGATTTAAAGGTGGTACTATTTTAGAGCCTTCTGCAGGTATTGGAAACTTCCTTGCTGCCATGCCTGTTGATATGGCCAACCATTCTGAAGTTACTGCCATCGAAATGGACAGGGTTACCGGCAAAATTTTGCAAAAACTTTTTCCAACAGCAGAAACCTACATTACCGGTTTTGAAAAAATCAATCTTCCCGAAAATCATTTTGACCTGGTGATTTCCAATATCCCTTTTGGTTCTGTTCCTGTTTATGATACCCAACTGGCTGCTTTAAAAGACAAACGTTATAAAGAGGCTTCGGGTAATATTCATAACTACTTTTTTGCAAAGTCAATGCTGCTCGCGAAGCCCGGCGCTATGATTGCGTTTATCACCAGCCGTTATACACTCGACGGCCAGCAGAATAATGGCATCAGGGATTTAATGAATGACACTTGCGAATTCTGCGGCGCGATAAGATTGCCTGATAATGCATTCCTTGCCAATGCAGGCACACAGGTAGTTTCAGATATTGTATTTCTTAGAAAATTTAGCCTGGGCGAAGAAAGGAAACAACAATATAATTTCCTCAATGTAAAATCTTCGCCTTTCACAGACCATAATAATCAATCCGGCATCATCAGTTACAACGAATATTTTCACGAGCATCCATCACATAAGATTGGACAGGTGGAATTTGGTGGGTTGTATAGAAAGGAAGAATTTAATCTCAAAGGCAATAAGGACATTCATCTTGGTGAAAGAATCAATAAAATCACTTCATCACTTTTTAAAAATCCGGTTTTACTCAATAATAAAATACCAAAGAATAAAACAGAAGAAATACAAGCTGAAACAGAAAGATATATCCGGCTAAACCAGTATGATAACATTGGAAACCTGGTGGTAATGAAGGATGGCATTGTGGGAATTATTTCTGATAAATTTCATATCAATGAGGAACTGGATAATAAGATAAGGGCTTTGGGAATAGACCCGGGAAGTATCCGTTACGACAAGAAAAATCTTAACCGGAAAGATGAAGAAGCGCTTGCCAATAACGGAATTGATATCAACGATTTCTATTACCGGGTTGTTGAGAAGGTACGCATTCGCAAAGAAGATTTGCCGAAAGTAAGGTACATCCAGTCTTTAAGGGAAAAGACCAAAGAACTTATTTTTAAAGAATCCGGAGGTTATAGTGATACGGCCCTTAATCATATCAGGGGTAACCTTAAATCCACGTATGACGAATTTGTTTTTAAGTATGGACACCTTTTAGATAAAAGCAACAGTAAACTGACTGACTTTGATGCTGATAAATATGTTATCTGCGCTCTTGAGAACAAAGATAAAATTACCGGCAGAATATCGCCTTCCGACATTCTGTTTAAAAGAACCATTAACCCTGTAAGGGAGATACACAAGACTGATAGTATTCAGGATGCAATCATACTGAGCTTGCAGAAATATGGCAAACTGCAAATGAATTATATCGCTGAATTGATGGATAAGACCTATGAAGAAATTATGGAGGCCCAGAAAGGGGATGCCACTTTTATTTTTAAAGACGAAAACGGAAATCACCTCACCAGGGAGGAATACCTGTCCGGCAATGTGGTGGACAAATTAAAATCGGCCAAAGCTTTTTTGGAAAGTAATGCTGATCCGATGGCTACCGGATTTATCAATAATGTAGAGCAATTGGAAAAGGTGCAGCCAAAGCCTATTGCCGCCGTTGATATTTATAGCCCTATGCATGCAAGATGGATTCCACAGCACTATATCCATGAATTTTTACAGGCGCTTTTAAAAACCGATCAGTTGGATCTCAATTTTTCCAAAAGCGCTGATGCTTATTCGGTGAACATTCATGACCGTTCGGGAATGGTTGCCGCTTTTGCAACCAAAAGAAAAAGCGCCGAATGGGTGATGAATCATGCTGTAAATGGAATGGAACCTAAAGTTACCTACACGGTGGAAGCCGCCCCCGGCAAAACAAGAACTGAATTTGATCCCGAAGATACCCAACTGGCCAAAGAAAATTACCGTAAAATCAAAAGTGCCTGGGACGATTGGAAATACAATGATTACAACCGGAGAGAGCATTTGGCAGGCATCTACAACAAAATATTTAATAACACGGTTCTAAGGGTTTATGATGGCTCGCATATTGTCTTACCCGGATTAATAGGCTTTATTCCACGCTCGCATCAGAAAGACGCCATCTTTAGAAACATCCAACAATTGGGTGGTATCAATGACCATATTGTAGGGGCGGGAAAGACGCTGATACAAATTGCGACAGCAATGGAATTACGCAGGCTGGGCATGGCTAATAAACCATTGATGATTGGCCTGAAAAGCCAGATACCACAGCTTTATGAGCAATTTAAAAAAGCATATCCTTTGGCCAAGGTGCTTTTTCCAAGCGAAAAGGATTTTGAAAAATCGAACCGGAAACGCCTTTTAAATAATATTGCTACCAATGATTGGGATGCCATCATTTTATCTCACGACCAGTTCAGCCGCATTAATCAGCCAGTAGAAATTCAGGTATCTCTGATGCAGGAACTCACTACTGTACTTAAAGATGAAATGTCCGATGTAGAAGACAAGCAGGAAAAGAAAAGGCTTGAAACGAGGCTCTATAAATACGAACAGAAAATAGCGGCGCTCATGGACACGCCCAAAGACCAGGGAGTACTTGACTTTTCACAATTGGGTATTGATTTTTTAATGGTGGATGAAAGCCAGGAATTTAAGAACCTTGAATTTTCCACAACGAAAAAAAATGTAAGAGGATTAGGCAATCCTCTTGGCAGCAAGAAGGCTTTTAATATGCTGGTGGCCTGCCGGTATTTGCAAAATATGTATAAAGGTGACAAAGGCATCATATTTTCATCAGGCACTCCCATCAGTAATACCATGGCAGAACTTTACCTGTTGTTCAAATACCTGCGGCCTAATAAAATGAAGGAAACAGGAATCACCAGCTTCGACAGGTGGGCGGCCAATTTTGCCAATGACTATTCAGACCTTGAATATTATTTGGGAAGGTTCAAAGAAGTTCACCGCTTCCGGGAATTTGCGAACCTGCCGGAACTATTAACCCTCTACCAGGAAATTGCAGATGTACGTAATAACAATAACCTCACTTTAGATAAACCTAAAGCGGACCATACCTTAATCAAAATACAGCCTTCTGATGTCCAATTAAAACTCATTGAAAAACTACAGGATTTTATTAACTCAAAAGGTAATGACCATTCTGAGGAATTAGGTCTTACCGGAGGATATGACGAACGCAAAGGCATTAATCCTTCCTTCGCTCTTCTCGCCATCAATTTTGCCAAAAAATTAAGCCTCGACCCACGCCTGATTGACCCGTCTTATTCGCCCGGAACCAAGCTAATGGAAGCGGCAAATAATGTTGCAAGAATTTATTTTGAGACCAATGAGTTCAAAGGCACACAGTTAATTTTTAGTGACATAGGCACACCTAAAAGCAGTAACAAAATTGATAACCTCTTTGAGCACCTTTCCGGAGATATTCCTCAATCTGATTTAACTGAAATATTTGGTGAAGACTATTATGAAAAAAAATCAAAACCAAAGCTGGAAGAAATTAAGGCAAATTTAGAAGATGTCTTAAAACTTACAGGTAGTGAAGTTAATGACCTTGTTATAGAAGCTAACGCTTCTGAAAATTTTAATGTCTATTCGGAAATGAAAAGGCTTTTGGTTGATAAAGGCATTCCTGAAAATGAAGTTGTTTTCATTCACGACTATAATACCCGGAAACAAAAAGAGGATTTATTCGAAGCTGTTAATAAAGGCGGCATCAGAATTGTGTTGGGTTCCACCAAAAAATTGGGTACCGGGGTAAACGTGCAGAACCGGGCGGTTGCCGGACATCACCTGGACATCTCATGGAGGCCATCAGATATTGAACAAAGGAATGGCAGGTTTGAAAGGCAGGGTAACGAAACGGCAAAACTTTACTGCAATAATAAAGTGAATGCTTTTTATTATGCTACCGAACGTACCCTTGATGCAAGCATGTACAATACGGTTTCCCAAAAAGCAAAATTTATTGCACAGTTAAAAACTACGTTGAATGCTGATGTCCGGACCATAAAAGATATTGAAGAAGATATTGATATGGGCAGTATGGCCGCTGAATTATCGGGTGATCCCGTGTTTAAAGAAAAAGCAAATCTTCAAAAAAGAATTATGGAATTAACCCAACTGGAAAAATCTTTTAATTCCAAAAAATATGATTTTGAAAACAATATCCGGCGGTCAGAAAACAGGTTAAAAGCATTTGAAAACCAGGTGGTGATTCTAAAGAAAACCATTCCTTTATTAGCAACTATTCCAAGGGACGATAAGGGTGAATTTATTTTTTCAGCCAAAGTTGCTGAACAAACTTTTAGCAAGGTAGGTGAGTTCGGAACGGCCATGATCGCAGAAGCGGAACATGCAAAAAAGTATAAACCTGCAGGTGATGTTTTTATATTAGGTGAGCTTTGGGGTTTTAAAGTTTTAGGGAAAGTGGAGCACAGCTTTATGGAAAATAAAAACCATGTTAGCAGGGAAGTCATTTCTCCTTTTAACGACAAAATCGGTGAAACCAAAGAATTGCCATTCGGTGAAATAGCCGCAGGGTTACAAATCAAACAAGCCATATTGGATATGCCGCAGACTATGGGAAGATTTGTCCGCAACATCGAAAAAGAAAAACAGGATATAGCTGAATATTCCAAACAACTAAATTCCCTGTTCCCTTACAAGGACGAACTAAATTCTAAAAAAGAAAGGCTCATTGAAGTAGATGGTATCATTATCGCCAAAGCAAAAGAGGTGGATGAAAATAAGAAAACAATAATGAGCCTTCAAAATGAAAGTGATGAACCTAAAATAGCGCAAGGGGCGGGAAGAAACTTATAAATTATGTTATCTATGTGGATCTATTTTCAAACAAGCCTGGTCTCTTTAATATCCATTATTTTGATTTTTAAAATAGTAAAGCAGGTTCTCATTATTGGAAAAGTAAAACATGCGAGGAGGAAATTAAAAAGCAAAAATTATAAGGCTTTAAAATAAATCAAGGTAGAAATTGGAATTGGAAAACAACGAATTTTTTATTTTTATGGCGTTCCCGGACGCAGGCTTTTCCCGGGCTTTCCATTCCAATCTTTTTTACAAAAAAGGATTTTTATTCCAATCCCTAACGCAAATTCTTTCGCTTCCTTTTCCTCCACAAGCAGAATGAAAAAGGGAAAACAGTTTTTCATACCGCTTGCTCATAGCTCTTTGAAAAAAGGCAAAAGATAATCCGTTTCGGGGCCTTTATTCCGCCTACTGCATTTCAGTCCCGTAATACGTTTATCATTTGCGCCGCCGCATCATAAATACAGTTAAAAAAAGGGAGAAAATAACACCAAAAAATAGCATAAAAATTTAACAGTGAATATTTGGACAGGTACTATAATAATAGTATCTTACTATCTATTAATAAATATTATACATCAGCTAAAAAATGTCAATTATGAAAAGTATCGCTAAAGAAGAATTTACAGCAGATCTTGTGTTAGAACGTTCCTGTACACCAGTATTAGATGAATTAGGAAAGCATCAATCCACTATCGAATTGTTCCGGTTTTCGAAATGTGCCTTTAGTGTGGAATGGGACATTCCTGGTCTTGATGAAACCGTAAACATTGGTATCTGGACAGATGATTCCTGTCCTTATAGAAAAGTTATAACTGATTATGATGGCGTATTTTCTGTTCCAAAGGAGATTCAGGACTTTCTGGAAGAATGCGGATTTAATTGTGATTATTTAAATTCCTGAACTAATGAAAACACTCATTAAAGATTATGGCCTGCGATTCTACGTGAGGGATATGTATATTAAAAATGCCGGTAAAAGAGGTGGTGAAATCTTCAGGCCTTTTCATAAAAAGGATGTAAAGCCTTTCCAAATAAGAATAAAGTATGCAATTGATGGCGCACAGAAAGTTATCAGACGTATAGACGAAAAGAATCCGCTTTGCAAAAATTAATTATCTACTTAAATTTTTAAAACATGACATACCGGGGGAAAATACAGCAACTTATTAAAACAATTCAAAGCATTTATGACGATGCTGAATGGCTTAGGGATATTGCCACAGAAGATGAAAAGCCTTATTGGAATGAAGTGAGAAGGATATTTTATTCGGCAGATGAGCCATTGAGAAAGCTAGACAATGATATTTCTCAAAGCAGGGTTGATATGGACATATAGCTGTATTACAACGCGTGAAAAAAATATTTTATTCAACATAAATAACTATACAATGAAAAATAGATTACTGAGCGAAAGAAAGTTGGAAGACAACAAAGATGTGCTCTTCATTATGCAAAATTTTAAAACAGAAGGCGTAAGCAATGAACGCCTAAAAGTAATATTATCCAAAGGAAAGGAATATGAAAATAGATGCTATGAAAGAGGGTTTTCAGGTAATCGTGGCAACAGGAACATGATTAAAGCCTGTGAGTTATTGTTGGCAAAAAATGAATCAATAAAGAATAAGCTATGAATTTCAAATTTAATGATGGCGGTAGAACACAAGCGGGATATAAGGGTTCTACTGGCGATTGTGTAACAAGAGCGATAGCAATTGTTACAGGCAAAACCTATAGTGAAGTATATGATAGAATGTTTATTGAAATCAAAAAGTTCGCGGCAACAAAAAGAAGCGCTGCCGCTAAGAGAGCCGCGAGAGGCGGCGGCAGGGCAGGTACAACCCCACGAAATGGAATATCTAAAAAGGTCTATCATAAATATTTGATTGAAGAAATAGGGATGATCTGGACACCAACAATGCTTGTTGGCCAAGGCTGTAAAGTTCACTTAACAGAGCCTGAATTGCCTTCGGGAAAACTGATTGTTCAAATTGCAAGGCATTTGACCATAGTTATAGATGGAGTGATAAACGATACCTGGAATGGTTCCGGGAAATGTGTCTATGGATATTATTCTTTCCCTTCAATTCCTAAAAAATTTGCTATAGGGGATGAAGTTATTTATAAGGGTATAGAAACCCAAATTATTGCTTCCATCCCTGGTTTGAATAAATATCTGGTTGCGGGATTTGGTGAGCAGGTATCGCCTGAAAATCTTAAATTTGGGCAAAGAATTGCTCCGATGCAGAAATTAACTATTGAGTAATACTTATCGACTATGGGACTTTTTAATATCAATACCGGCTATGACAAGGATTTAAATCCCAAAGATTGTTTGGGCCATAGTTATGACCGCAGTACCGGATCTTATCTCGGAGAAGTAGATAGGAACAAACATAGTAATGGGGGTAATCTTTTGGGAAAACTGATTTTAATTTGTTTCGTGATTTATATAATGCCGGGCTTTGTAACTGACCTTGCTTACCGTCATCCCGGGATAAAAATATTTTTTCTGATTGTGTTTTGTTTTTGGATTGTTAGAAAAATCAAGAGAATTTTTAAGTAAGTTGTGATTGAAATATACAGCTTTTGAAAACAGAAAAAATAATTGACCTCATCAACCACCCTTTAATCAACCGGGCAGAACTGGCCCGAAGGATGTTTCCTAATAACAAGACGCCTGAACAGGCTTTACAGGCAAAACTGATGAAAATTCAAAATAAGAGGATTACAGACAAGGATTGTGAGAATGCCATCCGAATC
>DASSHD010000195.1:0-6321 GCA_035693085.1 Hanamia sp.
TTTGAACAATTATCTCTGTTTGGTAAATCATCCTGAGTCCAGAAAAATAGATGCGATAGCTGCACAGAAATGGGGAATGGGAAACCCTATGGGTTCAAGAATGATGAGTGGTAATACAAAGATGCATGAAGAACTTGAAAAAGTACTTGCCGGTTTTGTGAGCCGCGAAGACGCGATGCTCCTCAACTTTGGTTACCAGGGTGTGATGAGTTGTATAGACGCATTGGTAAACCGCCATGACATCATTGTTTTTGATGCAGAAGCACATGCCTGCCTGATGGATGGAATAAGAATGCATTTAGGTTATACATATAAATACAAACACAATGATGTAGCTGATTGCGAAAAGCAATTGCAACGGGCTGTAAAAATGGCCGAAAAAACCGGCGGAGGAATATTGGTAGTGACTGAAGGTGTATATGGAATGAGCGGCACCCAGGGAAAAATCAAACAAATAGTTGCTCTAAAGAGTAAATACAATTTCAGGATAATGATTGACGATGCGCATGGCTTTGGCTCTATGGGAGCTACCGGCGCAGGTACCGATGAAGAACAAGGCTGCCAGAAGGAAGTAGATCTTTATTTCAGCACGTTCGTAAAAAGTATGGGAAGCATCGGCGCCTTTATCAGTGGGCCAAAAGATATTATCACTTATCTGCGTTATAATGTGCGATCCCAGATTTTTGCAAAGAGCCTTCCTTTAATAGTAGTTGAAGGAATGTTGAGGAGAATGGAAATGTTGAAGACAATGCCGGATTTAAAAAATAATTTATGGCACATCGTTAACCGGCTACAGAAAGGATTAAAAGAAAAAGGATTTGATATTGGCAAAACGAACAGCCCGGTAACTCCAATATATATGAAAGGCGGTTTAGCCGAAGCAACAAATATGGTAGTAGATCTTCGGGAGAATTATAATATTTTTTGCTCGGTAGTTGTTTTCCCCGTAATACCAAAAGGAGAAATCATTTTCAGAATAATACCAACTGCAGCCCACACAGATGAAGATGTAGATATAACTTTAAAGGCTTTTGAAGAAACTAAAAAGAAATTAGATGCCGGAGAATATAAGGCTGATGATATTCCAGATATGGCTGATGCCGGATACGGAATGAAAGGTGAATCATAAAAAAACCAGGCAGTTTTGATACTGCCCGGCATAATTAAAAAACCTTAAAAATCTAATCTTAAATCTTAAAAATCATAGAAGTCTGATTATTAGTCGGAGGTTGGAGTAAAATGGTTGCTTTTTATTTTATTATAATTGCAGACCCACCAAAATCCGGTAATGGGAGGCAACTTATTTTTTGTTCCAAACAAAATTGCTCCACTGCTTTTCGTGAACCTTTATAGTTATCATTATTGAAATCATGAATAAAAATATAGCCGCCAGTAACTAATTTTGGATAAAAAAAAACAAGGCCATTATAAATTGGTTCGTATAAATCTGCATCAATACTTACAAATACAAAAGCTGCGTCAATATTTTTTGCAGATTCTGGAAAAAAACCTTTTGAGGGTATGCATTTTTCAGGGTATGGCATCGATTTCAGGACGGATTCCACGGACGTATCCGAAAAATCCTGGTCTCCTGTAGAAAATTTATTTTCTTTTTCGGCAACAATATCCCTGTTATCAAAACCTTCAAAGGTATCAAAAAGGTATAGTGAGCGTTTTGGAAAATATTGATTTATATATCTTGCAAACTTACCCTTATATACTCCGAGTTCGGCAACGCTACCTTCGAGATTTTTTCTATTAATCTCATAGCTAACGAGTTCAAGTGTTGAAAGGCGTATGTAGTCGAAATAATTTCTATCTATTTTTCTTTCCCGGTCAAGATAGCCTAGAGAACTTCCTATAAAAATATTTTTTTTATGAAAAGCTTTCCCGAATAGGAAATTCATACCCTTACTAAATATTTCGAGCATAAAATACTAAATAGAAAGTTTGTAATTAATGCAGTAAACATAAAGAAAGATCATGACTTTTGGTTATAAAATTCCTAATAGATAGTTTTTTTAGATGTTCTTAGATATTTACTTCTAAAAATATTGAGGTATCCAACTTCTTGATCAGTAATGGCTCTATTATAAATTCTTATCTCATCAATCACACCCTTGAAATAATAGGGATATAATGGATTTTCATGTTTGCCAATAAGAAGGTCATACGAATTGGGTGTAAAAGTAATGGGTTTAGCATTGGGAATCGAAGAGGCCAATGCACCATTGACATAAAATTTGGAAGTACTTCCATCGTAGGTATAAACTAATGTGTACCATTGATTTTTTTGAATATACACGCTATCAATTGAAGAATTTCCAGGAGCGCCGGCAGATGAACCTTGTGGATTATTGTCTCCAAATCCACCAACAAAAAACTCCTTAGTTGAATCTATTGTGAGAGCACAAGCGCCACCCCCGGCATCGTTTCCGATGGGGAAAAAATTTAACTGATAAAATCCATTAATATTATAAGGATATCCTTTGGAAAGAATCTGGTTACCGTGACAAGGGCCCTGATAAAACCCCAAAGGTTTTACTATCGCATACATTGTTATATTATCAGGATTTAATGAAGGGCTATTTTTAACCTGCATATAACTGCTGCTGCCATCGAAGAGAAATGCATTATTTGGATTACCAAACCGATCAGTTGTGGGAGTTGCGCTATTGAAAACTATGTTGTTTGAATTACCGCTACTGTCATTTGTGTTCCCTCCGTTGAAGTTGTAATAAGCAATCAATCCCTTTGTAAGTTTTCCCATTACAGTATCACTAATTACAACAGTATCCTTTATGGTTACAGTATCCTTAATAATTAAAGTTGTAGTGTCATGAACAGTGTTATCTTTTGTACAGCTCGAAAGTCCCGATCCGCAAAAACATAAAAGGATATAAAAGGGTACACCAAGAAGAAGAATCTGGAATGATTTCATGGAAACTGATTTGATAGTTTTAAAAGTCAAATGTATTTTATATTTTTCTACAATCAAAGTTTTTCCTTAGTTCAAAAAAAATAATTTTCGTGATGTAATAAGTTACTACTATTTTCTTCTCATAATTATCAAATCCAAAAAACTCTTTGCCTATCAACTGCTGTCTCTGGAAGAACTAACATTCACGTATTAAAATTAAAATCATCAATATTTGTTGGTTTACTTTCAAAAGCTGTCTGCTAATTTTCTTACTTTCACATTTTCAAATTGTTTCCCATGCCAATAGAAATTAATAAAAATTCAATCGCTTCACGCTTTATGCGCTATGTACAAATAGATACACAAAGCGATCCTAAAAGCGGCAAACATCCCTCTACGGAAAAACAAAAAGATCTAAGTAAAATTCTTGTGGAAGAATTGAAACAGATGGGAATTAAGGATGCGGAAATGGATGAATACGGATATGTTTACGCAACGATCCCATCTAATTCAGAAAAAAAAAATATTCCTGTAATTTGTTTTTGCAGTCATGTGGACACAGCGCCTGATTGCAGCGGTACTGGAGTTAAACCTATACTTCATAAGAATTATAATGGAGAAGATATCGTATTGCCTGACGACAAAACGCAGATATTATCAACCATCAATCACCCTTATTTAAAAGAGCATATCGGCAGCGATGTAATCACCACGAGCGGAAATACTTTACTGGGCGCTGATGATAAAGGTGGCGTTGCGGCTGTGATGCAGGCGGCGGAATATTTGATGAATCATCCTGAAATAAAACATGGAGAAATTAAAATTTTATTCACACCAGATGAAGAAATTGGTGAAGGCACAGCCAAATTAGATATGAAAAAACTGGGCGCTCAGTTTGGATATACTTTAGATGGCGGCCCGGCAGGTAGTCTCGAAGATGAAACCTTTAGCGCTGATGCAGCAATAATTGTAGTCAATGGAGTAATAGCGCATCCGGGTTACGCAAAAAATAAATTGGTAAATGCATTAAAAGTAGGCGCAGAAATTTTGCATGCTCTTCCCACGCATGAGTGGGCGCCGGAAGCTACAGAAAAAAAAGAGGGATTTGTTCATCCTGTTCGTTTTGAAGGTATTGCAGAAAAGGCAACTCTTGAATTTATCATCAGGGATTTTGATGATGAAAAATTAAAGGATTATGGGAAAAAATTAAAAAGAATCGCCGAGAAGATCGTAAATCATTATAACGGTGCAACAGTAGAATTCTCTATTCATGAGCAATACCGGAACATGAAAAGAATTTTGGATCAATATCCGCAGGTGACAGAATATGCTGCAGAAGCGATTACCCGCGCCGGCCTGGAAGTTACTACGGAAAGTATTCGCGGAGGCACTGATGGTAGTCGTTTGAGCTACATGGGATTGCCATGTCCCAATCTTTTTACCGGTATGCAAGGCATTCATTCTAAACAGGAATGGATAGGTGTAAATGATATGGCTAAGGCCGCAGAAACAATTGTGCACTTGAGTATGATATGGGAAGAGAAAAGTTAAAAAAAATCCTTTACTGATTACAAAACAGTTCTTTCAGAAAAAGTTTGTATCTGATCTTAAAGTTAGAATAATCGAACTCAAATCGGTATATTTGTAAGGTAAATTTCAGATTTATGAAAGAAGAAGTAGCCATACAATTGAGTAAAGAAAACTTATCTTTTGCAAAAAGGAAAGCCAATGAAAAAGGGAAAAGTGTATCTGAATTAATTGATGATTATGTAAAAACTTTTAGAAAAATTGAAGAAGAAGCGAAAGTTGCAAAACAAGACCCTTTTATAAGAAAATTTGGAGGTTTGCTAAATTCGGATAAAAATGAAAGAGTAAGATAATCGCATTATGACGGCAAACAAAATCTTAATTGATGCCAATGTATTTGTTGATTTGATTTACGAATCCAATATAAACCACGAACTTATTTCTTTTCTAATTTATGAACTTACCAGAAATTCTCTGATATATTGTTCTCCAACAACATTTTCCATTACCTATTATTTTTTAAGCAAAAAAATAAAAGACGATATTTTATTAAATAAAACAGCGATAGGATTGTTCTCTAAATGTAAATTTACAAGGGAAGATGATCTGATAATGGATAAAGTAAAAAATCAAACTTTAGAGATTTAGAAGATGCATTGCAATACTATTCAGCAGAAGATTCTAAAGTTGATATAATAATTACAAACAATTTTTTTGATTTCGAACATTCAGAAATTCCGGTTTATCATCCGTTGCAGTATGTAAATGAGTTTTTAATTTAAAAAACTACTTGTTATTTTGACTGCATTAAAAACGAGCGTTAACATTTTCGTTAAAGTTTCTATATCTTTTCTATTCATAATACAATTTTGAAATTACTTTTTACATTTGTTCCCAAACCAAATTAAATGGATTTATTTTTTCTGCAGATTGATTCAAGCGCTATCACACATACAGTTCCGAAAACCCAAAACTTATGGGATACTCTTGTTAGCGGGGGTGTAATTATGGTTCCGTTGGGAATTCTTTTTGTCGGCGCTCTATATTTCTTTTTCGAACGATTGATTGCTATCAATAAAGCCTCTAAAATTGACGATAATTTTATGCGGATTATTCGTGATCATATCGTTACAGGCAATGTGGCTGCTGCCAGAAGTTTTTCAAAGAATAATGAAAATCCTGTAGCGAGGATCATTGATAAAGGAATTCAACGTATAGGAAAACCGATAGATGCTATTGAAAAAAGTATGGATAATGTTGGCGCCTTGGAATTATATAAATTAGAAAAAAATCTTTCCATCATTTCCATTGTAGCCCGTATTGCACCTTTGTTTGGTTTTCTGGGAACTATTATTGGTATGTTGGCATTGTTTAAAGGAATAGCCGCCAGTACAGAATATACTCCTAATACCATCGCCGATGGTATTTATATAAAAATGATTACTTCAGCTACCGGGTTGATCATAGGAATATTAGCGTATATAGGTCACAGTTATCTTGCTGCGCAAATAAACAGAATTGAAAATAAAATGGAAATTGCCAGCGCTGAATTTGTAGATACTTTACAGGAACCTACGAGGTAAGAGAGTAAGAAGCAAGAAGAATTCGTGGAAATTTGTTCAATTGGTGGCTATTGAAAATAAGAGATAAATAATCAGAATTCAAAATTAATAAAATTAAAAGGCAGTTATCTTTGAACCCCTCCTTTGGAGGGCAGGGAGGCCAGGAAATCATGAGCATCAGAAAAAGATTTAAGAGTGATGATACTGAATTGGATACCGGTCCATTGAACGATATCCTGTTTATACTTATGTTCTTCTTTTTGATAATCTCTACAATGGCTAATCCTAATGTAATAAAGGTGAGTAATCCCC
>DASSHD010000196.1:0-2433 GCA_035693085.1 Hanamia sp.
TTGATAGAAAAAGGCGCTGACGCGAGTATTTTTATGAAAGGCGTCAACAACGCAATCCCGACAGGAAGGATTATTGTTTTGAATTTAGCGTTATTACTCATGGGCATCGGCATCGGAGTTTTCATTGCTCTTATATTATCTACTTATACCAACCTGAACCAAGGTGCTATTTATCCTGCTACTATATTTACTATGGCGGGTGTTGGGTTGTTTATAGGTTTCCACATGACAAAGAATTTAGAGAAAGCGCAGCATTAAATTGAAAAGCATTTTTGAAAAATTGATGTTGGCTTTCGAAAAAGATAGAGAACTCCAGGTTGGAAATTGAACTCAAAAAAAGTTACAGTAGGCAGGCAAATAATCAGGTTTTTGATTTTATTTGCTTTTATTCTTTCATCTTCCTTTTATCGCCTTCCTTTGACTTTTCCTCATCTTCTTTCCATTCCCTGATTTTGGTAAAAGGTAATTGTAAAAGATTTCCCGTTGTCAATTCTTTTTCATCGGAATATACAGGAACTCCTGTTACAATGTCATCCTGGTGTACATTCAGCCTTATGGTTCTATGCAATCTGTCCCAAAAAGAAAAGATAATGGAAAAATTACTATCCGTTTCTCTTTTTTTCATTGAGTGATGAATTCCATGCATTCTGGGAGTTACTAAAATTTTATTCAATACTTTTTCAAAACGAAAAGGAATTTTCATATTGCTATGTTGAAACTGATTAGACGCATCAAAAGCAATTTCGTAAATAAGTACCATCAATGGAGAAATTCCAACTAAAATAACTGCTGCTCCGCGAAAGAAAAGGGAGCCTATTAATTCTCCAAAATGAAAACGAAAAGCTGTGGTAATATCAAGGTCAAGATCTGTGTGATGCACCAAATGAAACCTCCACATCAACGGCATTTTATGCAGCACAATGTGCCAGAGATAATTACTATAATCCAGCAAAAGAAATGCTATCGCTGCTTTCAGCCACAAAGGCGCATTGTACAAATAATTTACACCAAATTGCCATTGTTCATTTTTGTACGCCAGCAACACCATTAGAGGAATGAATAAAAGACGAAGCAGCGCAAAAGATGGAATGGAAACTAAGAAGTTAATGATAATTCTTTTCCAACGGTTTTGTACTCTTTTTCTCAATTGGAATTTTGTTTCAACAATAAAAAGCATAATAAAAATCCCAACCAAAATTGGAGTGCCATAAATATCTAAAATTGACCTGATCATCTTTCTATATTTTTATTAATTTGTCTATTGTCCCTGAGCCGATAGATTCACAAATGAAGTTATAGAAAACCTACATTCTTTTGATAAAAAATAAACTTTAACTCAAACAAAAAGTTATCTTTAAATAATAAATAGTCCTTTAAAAAAGAAAATCTTACAAATAAATTATCCAATATGAAACAAGCCTTAAAAACAGGATTTATTGGTGGATGTATTGGTGCGGTTGTTTTAGCCGTAATTTTTTACCTGATGCAAGTCGCAGGAAAAGGAATACCATCTTTCGTATCCACTTATCGCGCTACCATTGGCACTTATCCGGCAGACCAGTTAGTTGCTCTGATTCTCTTTATTATCAGCGGTGGAATATGGGGTTTAATATTCACCTGGCTGGTGAAACGTCCTACCATTGGCAAAGGAATTTTATTTGGTTTGCTGCCTAACCTATGGCTTTGGGTTGTTGTCAGTGGGGTGCTTGGCAAACCTTTGTTCAATGGCTTTACGTTGATGGGTATTGTTGGCCCTGTAGTTTTTAATATGCTTATCTGGGGTAGCATTCTTGGGTGGTATGCATCCCGAAAACTGAAGACTTCAACCTCCTGATCAAAGCTTGGTTTTACGAATTAGCTTTTTATGCAGTTTTAATAAATCCTTTTGTGAATAGCCGAGGTAATACAAAAGCCAGATACGAAAAAAAATAAACTGCATCCTGTAAATACCATTGTCCAAATATTTTCTTGCTGAAGTAATTACCGCATCATTCATTACAATGAACCGCCCATATTTTTTGATGCGATGAATGATTTCCTGGTCTTCCATCATCAAAAGGTTTTCATCAAAACCGCCGCATTTTTTAAAGACATCTTTTGTTACAAATAAACTCTGATCGCCAAAGCGGACGGCATTTACATCAAACCGTGTAAACCAGCAATTGGTTTTCAAAAACCAATGTTGATAATCGAACGCAAGCCTGAAACATCCGCTTGCATAATTCTTTTTAAAAGCATTTGAAATGTAAGTGGTAAAGTTTTCCGGTGGAATACTATCAGCGTGCAAAAAATAAAGAATTTCTCCTTTTGCTGTTGATGCACCATAATTCATTTGTGCCGACCTTCCTTTTCTTTCGCTTGTAACTACTGTGGCACCTGCATTTGAGGCAAGAGCGACTGTTCTGTCTGTGCTTTGTCCATCAGATACAATAA
>DASSHD010000197.1:0-2943 GCA_035693085.1 Hanamia sp.
AAAAAATTATTTTGTTTTTGGGAGTGCAATATAATTGAAATGATTTTACCTAATGTTAAGAAAAGGAAAAACCCCGAAAATTGTCTTCGGGGCTAAAAAATAATAAATACAAGTTATGATTTCCTGGTCAGTATCATTTCCATTGTTTTAAATTCTTTTTCATTTTCTGTCATATACATTTCCATCTTTTGGGTATTGTTATCAACGAAAGTAAAAATTTGTTTTACAGGAATATCCTTTCCTGTCGCGGGATCTACAGATGTGCCGCTGAACGTAATTGTTTTTGTTGCGGGGTCCCATGTGCCCTGCATTTGCATAATTCCGGTTCCCATATTATCCACCCACGAACTCATAAAAACTTTTTTAGCATTATCGTAACCCATAATGCTCATTCCTTCAAAAGGCATTCCATTAAAACTTCCTGTATGGATCGTTTGTTGATAACGGCCTCCGAGAATCATTTTGTTTACAGCAGTTGAAGTATTTTTGAAAGGTTCCGCGCCTGGCGCCATCCACATAGTAATTTCTTCATTCCATGTGCCATCGCATGAAGCAAGCATTTTATGAATATCGCCGGGCGTCATATATTCCTGCCATGCTTTCATCGCGTCATCATTCTGGGAATAAGATTTTGTAAATGCTGTAGCTGATAGTACAGCGATAATTATTAATATAATTTTTTTCATAATAATAATTTTAGGGGTAAATAAAAGAAATGATTAAGAATATGAATAATACAAAAATTGTGCTATAAATGAAATAGGAAAGAAATAAAAATAATTGGTATTGATTCTGAAACTTTTAAAAAACTATGCGAAGGTTTTTACAAATATCATCGTCAAATCTTTTACTTAACCAGTTATATGTATAAATTTCTTACTTCCCTTTTTCTCCTGGCAATAATTTCTCTGAATATTAAGGCGCAATCTGTTTCGGGAACTATCAATGACGCAGCAAGTAATTCTCCACTTTCCAATGCAACGGTGAGTTTTGCAAATTCTAATTCTCCCACAAAACCCTTGCTTACAGTAAGTAATTCTAAAGGATATTTTATATTTAATAATGTGCCTCCAGGAAATTATACATTAGCCATCACTTCTATCGGCTACACTGGTTATAAAAAGCAAGTTACCGTAATAGGTCAAAATATAGTTTTGGGAAATATTAATATGGCAAAAACTGCTGAAACTCTTTCAACAGTTGTGATTAAAGATAATGCAGCGATGAAAGTGATAAATGATACGTTGCAATTTAGTGCAAATCAATACAAGGTGAATCCTGATGCTACCGCTGAAGATCTTATAAAAAAAATGCCCGGAATTACAGTGGATCAGTCAGGTACTGTAACAGCACAGGGAGAAACTGTTCCGAAAGTAACGGTTGATGGAAAAGATTTTTTTGGCAATGATGCAACGGCAACCCTTCGTAGTCTGCCTGCTGAAATCATTGATAAAATCCAGGTATTTGATAAGCTGAGCGACCAGGCTCAGCTCACAGGCTTTGATGATGGAAATACCACCAAAGCTATCAATATTGTTACTAAAAAAGACATGCGGAATGGACAATTTGGAAAAATCTATGCCGGTTATGGAACGGATAACCGCTACCTTGCCGGAGGAAATGTAAATTTTTTCAACAATAACCGGAGAATTTCCCTTGTAGGATTGTTCAATAATGTAAATCAACAAAACTTTTCCACAGCAGATTTATTGGGTGTTACCGGCGGTGGAGGCCGCGGTGGCGGCGGACACAGAGGTGGCAGTAGCAGTGGTTTTAATGTGGGCCAACAAAATGGAATAGCCAATACTAATTCCGCCGGAATTAATTACAGCGATTCATGGAGCAAAAAAATAGATGTAACGGCCAGTTATTTCTTTAATAACAGCAATACGCATAATAACCAGGGAATAGCTCAGCAAAACATCATAACAGCCGACAGCAGTTCTTTTTACGACCAGCAAACACTTTCTGATGCGCGTAACACCAATAATAGAATCAATTTTAGAATGAATTACAAAATTGATTCGGCCAATACAATTTTGATAGCCTCAAACCTGGCTTATCAAACCAATAATTCCACCAATTTTGTAAACGGGATAAATTTCATTGATGAGGCGCGGCAAGATACAACCGGCAAAACAGTAAATGATTTGACAAGCGATAATCATGGATATACTATCACTAATGAAGTTCTTTTCCGTCATGCCTTTCCCAAAAGGGGGCGCAGTATTTCGCTAGGAATTAATACCACATTTAATAACAGATATGGAGAGAATTTTTTGAATAGCCTTACTGATTATTTTCAGGCTTCAAAAGTAACAGATACTACCAACCAACTTTCAAGTCCAAAAAGCAATGTAAATAATTACAGTTTTAACCTGGTTTATACCGAACCGATTGGAAAGAAAACGCAAATACAAGCCAATTATAATCCGGCTTTTCAAATCAGCAATGCCGACCAACAAACCTTTTTTTATAATAATGCGGATTCGAAATATTCCATTTTGGATTCCAGCCTGAGTAATGTTTTTAACAATACCTACAATACGCAGAATGCCGGTATTACCATTCGAAATGGTGATCGAAATAACATGTTAGCAGCAGGCGTTTCTTATCAATACAGTGAATTAAAAAGCGATGAGACCTTTCCTCAAAGCGGGCATATAGACAACACTTACAGTAATTTTCTGGCAAATGCGTTTGCCAGGTTTAAATTTTCATCAAAAAGTAATCTCAGGGTTATCTATCGTGGTTCTGTAAGTCCGCCATCTGTAACGCAATTGCAGAATGTAATCAACAATTCAAACCCGCTTTTTTTATCTACAGGAAATCCGGATTTGCAACAACAATATTCAAACAGGTTGATATTGCGGTATAATTACACCAATCCAGCAAAGAGTAAAACTTTTTTTGCCAATATCTTTCTGCAATCCATAAACGATT
>DASSHD010000198.1:0-6865 GCA_035693085.1 Hanamia sp.
AATAATTACTGTGCCAGTCGGGCTTGGAAAAATAGGCGCCAATCCAAAAATTATCTTTTCTGAAGGCATCAAAAATTTCTTTAGTAACATTACTGCGTGGGTCAGACGAAAAAGGGCAATCTTTGTCAGTGATTTTATAATCGGTATATTTTGTATCGAACATGCAAAAACCATCATGATGCTTCGTGGTAAAAACCACATATTTCATTCCGGCATCTTTGGCTGCCTGTGCCCATTCTTCGGGATTAAACTTTGTAGGATTAAAAGTCTTTTTTAGATCTTCATAATTTTTTAAGTAAGTAAAATAATCTTCAGCGCCTTGTTTCACTCTTGCACCTGTAGCCCAGCCAACGTCTTCCGGGCAAATGCTCCAGCTTTCTACAATGCTGCGCTGACTATAAGGCCCCCAGTGCATTAACAGACCAAATTTCAAGTCCTGCCATTGTTCCAGTTTTTTCTGTACCAAAGTATCAGGGTCTGGATAATATTTTTGTTCCTGGGCATTTACATCAGTTCCATTCATAAAGAAAACTACCATTACAATAAACAATGGTTTCCAAAATAGTTTTATCAGTTTCATTCTTTTTAGTTTTATGAATTTTATTTTTTGAATAAAATAAAAATATGCAAAATTTGTTTGTTTACTGTAAAAAAATCCCCGGGCGTTCAACTTCAGTCGTGTAGCAGTATGCCAATCAACTAAGGATATAATTTTATTTTTGAATAAAAAGAAATATTAAAAAATTGTTTGTTTATTGTAAAGGACTTCCCGTCCGAACAAATCATTCGGACAGAAGTGGCCAAAATTCTACTTTCTGGCATTGTGCAATTCTTTCGGGTCAACAGATATCACAAATTCCTATCCCGATGTAGTAGTTTTTATCATGCATTATTCAATATCACAACGTAATAAAAGATAGTGAAGGAATAAAAAGTTGCAGGAAGTACGGGAGTGAATAATAAGAATATCTTTAAATAATCCCGGAATTAAATTCTCTATAAATAACAGTCATGATTAAACAAAAAAAGAAGTATGTAACTACTCATTTCAGACGTAATCCACCTTTCGTTCGCAATACATTTCTATCTTCTTTTTGAGATCAGAAGGCCGGAAAGGTTTTAAAACATAATCATTAAAACCTGCTTCCGTAATAAGAGAATCCATATTATCCAAAAGTGTAGCTGTAAAGGCAAATACAGGAGTAGAAATTCCCATTTCTCTTATTTTTTTAAGTGTGGTATATCCATTCATTTCGGGCATTTCCAGGTCCATTAAGATGAGATCAAATTTGTGGTATTTTATTAATTCCAAAGCGTGAACTCCTGTAATCGCTTCTTTTACCCGCATTTGCCATCTGTTCAAAAAGCTTTTTAAAATATTAGCGTTAATTTCATTGTCTTCAACAACTAATACCCTTACACCCCTGATATCTTTTTTGACTTCGGGCAAACTTTTATCTGTTACTTTTATTAGAACGGGCTTTTCTGCAATCCTGAATTGGAGCGAATAGTAAAACCTTGCGCCTTTATTCAGATCACTATCTACTTCAAGAGCGCCCCCCATCATGTTAACCAATTGCTTGCTGATAGTTAATCCAAGCCCTGTTCCTTCATATTTTCTTTTTAGATCATCAGCATATACCTGTGAAAAGGCCTGAAAGATTTCTTCCTGCTTTTCTTTGGGGATCCCAATACCTGTATCTTTTACTTCAAAGTATAATAAGATACCTGTATCGGATAATTCTTTGATTTCTACCGTAAGTTCTACTTTGCCATTATGAGTAAACTTAAGTGCATTAGACAAAAGGTTTTTTAATATCTGGCTAAACTTGGTTTGGTCGCTTACGATTTCAACATTTTGTAAATCTTTCGCGGGGAAATTGGTAATAAGTTCAATGTCCTGGTTTTTAAACAGAAGAGAAAATGATGAAGTGATATTATTGAGGCAATTTAATAAATTGAAAGCCTGTTCTTTCAATTCCATTTTATGAGCATCTATCTTGCTAAAATCCAGAATATCGTTAACAATGCCAAGCATGTGCTCAGATGAATAGCGCACCATATTGATATGGTTTTTAAATTCTTCTTTCAAACCGGGATCCGATAAAATAACATTGGATGCGCCTATAATGCCATTAAGTGGTGTGCGCAACTCATGACTCATACTGCTTAAAAAACGCGCTTTTGAACTGGCGGCTTTTTCTACCTTTATAGCCGCTCTTTTTACTTCCTCATCAGCTTGCCTTATTTGTGTAATATCCATTATACTCAACACCTGGTAGCCATTTTCATTCATATCAGGCAGCAAAATATTAGTGTTTACCAAACCATAAAACCTGTTTTTGTTATTCGTTACAAATATTGCTTCGCCAGTCCATTTTTCAGAAATGCTATTCATCAAAAAATCAAGATTTGGGCTGTCGCCTGCGAGATAACGCATCATTACCTGCGTCATATAAAGTCCTTTTAAATCTTTTTCCGGCGGCAGTTCAAAAAGCTTAGCTGCCATCTTATTGATTTTAATTACTTCCAGCGTTTCTTTAGAATAAATAAAATAGGCATTTAAAGCATATTCAAACACCGACTCAAAAATGGTTTTATTTTGATCAGAAGATGATTGCCGGTCTATCGAAAAAAATCGTTGCAGGCTGGGAAGCAAATACTTGCTTTTAATTAATTTTCCAGGGTTCAAGGCTTATTGGTTTTTAATGAATCTCTCTGTAGTTAACGTATCAATTTGCATTTTATTTAATTTAAAGTCTTAGAATAAACATATAAATAAAATATTGATAATAGAACAAAATAAAATAACTTAATCCGGCGTTATTAAAGAGTTAATTAATCCATTATGGAAAACCTCTCCATCGAATTCGACCAAAGGTTGGATATTGAATTTCTGCAAAGCATATATGAAGATGATATGGAACATGCTTTGATTGTATTTAGCCAGTTTTTACAAATGGCTCCTCCATTAATGAAAGAAATTGAAGAAAGCTATAAATCAGGCGTGGTAGAACCTTTTCGACAAAAAGTACATAAAATGAAACCGGTATTCAGTTTTGTAGGGCTTACACAACTCACTGAAAAAGCAGAAATACTGGAAAAAAAATGTAAAGAGATTTCTCTGATCTATGAGATAAGCGATCTGTATAATGAATTAAAAAATCAATATTCCGAAAGTTTTCCAATTATACAAAATGAAGTAAAGCGTTTAGAAGAACCAACCCTGCCTACCGGACAGGCAGGCTACCGGCAGGCAGGCAAATAAATTAATTTTTATGAAATTTAAATGTATTATCGTTGATGATGAGCCATTGGCCAGAAGTTTCCTGGAACGTTATTGCGAAAAGCAGGGCGCTCTCGAAGTAATGGGATCTTTTCCTGATTCAGAAACTGCATTAAATTATCTTAGAGGCAACGAAGTAGATATCCTATTTCTTGATGTGGAAATGCCCGGGGCTACCGGCTTCGAATTATTGGATAAACTTCAATACATGCCAAAAGTAATACTTACCACATCCAAAACAGATTACGCTTTTGACGCTTTTCAATACAATGTAACAGACTATCTGAAAAAACCGATTTCCTATAATCGTTTTCAGGAGAGCATTAATAAAATAACCGAATCGCTTAACAATACCACTGTGGAAACTAACAAAGAAGATATTTTTATAAAAACCGATGGTAAGTTTATCCGCCTTAGCTACCAGGATATTTTATATATTGAAAGTATGGGAGATTATGTAAAATATTTTACATTGGCCAAACATTATCTTACTCACAGTACTCTTAAAGCAGTTGAAGAAAAAATGAATCCTAAACAGTTTATGAAAGTCCATCGTTCTTATATAGTAAATATGAGTAAGATCAAAGATATCCAGGATAATTCAATTGTAATAGAAACAAAAGTGATACCTATAAGTAAAGCATTAAAACCTGATGTGATGACAAGGATAAACGCTGTTTAGCAAAAAAGTATCCTTCTAAATTAATACTTACCGGATTGTTTCATCGCAAACTGATTAAATCATCAGCCAAATTCTTTAAAAATGCCTCTTTCACCGGAGGCATTTTTATGTAAGTTATTTATTCAAAAACGCAATTCCTACTGAGTAAGCAAACGAGAGTTTTGCCCGCAAGTTTAGCACTCTGAAAGAACATACATACAACACAGCAAATGAATAAATAAAGCAAATTTTTATTTCAATCAAATTTTACATTAATAGAATTATGCCTTATTGCTTGGTTATTTTCAAATAATCCAGCCTTCCTAAAATTATCAGGAATTTTTGTAAATTCAATAAAAGACTTACAGAATAAGGTTTTGCCACTAATAGATTCAAATGTAATGAAACTCATTAAGATATTTTCCTAACAAAATATTTACAAAAAATATCCCCTCATATAAATTTATATATTACTTTTGCTCTTTGATTTTACAAAAACATAAGACAAGACTTGAATACTAATATTTCATATCATTTCTTTTCCCTTTCCCCGGCAACGGTATATTTATCCCGACGTGGATGCTGATAGGCCGAGCTGTAGAAACTGCCCCTATCAGTGAAAAAAAATCCACCGCACCAATCTTTTTTTTTCAAAAATTAAATTTTATGCAAATTGGAACAATCAAATATAATTGTTCGTGTTGCAACTCCTGATGACATAATCCATGCGTCAACCATTACAGATGAAATGGCTGCATCTGCACAGGCACGTGGTACAGGAATTGCCAAACGTTCTCCCGAATACATTTCTCAAAAAATGACAGAAGGAAAAGCTGTCATTGCGGTAACTACAGAAAATAAATGGGTTGGCTTTTGTTACATAGAAGCTTGGGGTCACGAAAAGTTTGTAGCCAACAGTGGTCTTATTGTAGCCCCCAAGTTTCGTAAAACCGGAATCGCGAAAAATATTAAGCAAAAGATTTTTGCTCTCTCCCGTGAAAAATATCCGGATTCAAAAATCTTTGGCCTTACTACGGGCCTTGCCGTAATGAAAATAAACAGTGATCTGGGTTATAAGCCGGTTACTTATTCTGAGCTTACGGATGATGATAAGTTCTGGGAGGGATGCAAAAGTTGCGTGAATTATGAGATCCTTATGAGTAAGGGTAGAAAAAATTGTATGTGCACTGCTATGCTTTACGATCCTAAAGAGCATCCTCAACCAAAAGAAACAGCCAGTGATTTTAAGAAAAAATCAAAACTTTACGAAAGGTTTATGCGCCTGAAACAAAACAGGCTAATCAGATATTGGAAAAAGAAAAAAGCGGAAAAAACAAAATCAATCTTTAGTTTTTTCTTCAACCTTTAAATAAAAATTAATAATTGATGAGTAAAAAAGTAGTAATTGGTTTCAGCGGCGGATTAGATACTTCTTATTGTGTAAAATATTTTACCGATGAATTGAAATATGAAGTTCATAGTATTATTGTAAACACCGGTGGGTTTACTAAAGAAGAATTAGATCAGATAGAAAAACATGCAAAAGCGCTTGGCGTAAAATCACATACAACCATAGACGCAACAGATAGTTACTATAACAGTATTATAAAATATCTGGTTTATGGAAATGTGTTAAAAAATAATACCTACCCATTAAGCGTAAGTGCAGAAAGAGTTTCACAGGCATTGCATATTGCAGAGCATGTAAAGAAAATTGGCGCTGATGCAGTAGCACACGGAAGTACAGGCGCCGGCAATGACCAGGTAAGATTTGACATGATTTTTCATATCATGATTCCGGGGATAGAAATCATTACACCTATCCGCGATTTGCAACTATCAAGACAGCAGGAAATTGATTACCTTAAATCGAAAGGTGTAAAGATGAACTTCGAAAAATCGGTTTACTCTGTCAATAAAGGATTATGGGGCACCAGCGTTGGCGGAAAAGAAACCTTATCATCTAATGGAATGCTGCCCGAAGAGGCATGGCCCACGCAATTAAGCAAGCATCATCCTGAACAGGTAAAATTGCATTTTGAAAAAGGAGAATTAAAAGGTGTAAATGATAAAAATTTTGAACATCCTATAAAAGCAATTCAATATTTACAAAGCATTGCAGGCCCTTTTGCTATTGGACGTGATGTGCACGTGGGAGATACCATTATAGGCATAAAAGGAAGAGTGGGTTTTGAAGCAGCAGCTCCGATGTTAATTATTAAAGCGCATCATGCCTTGGAGAAAAATGTACTTACCAAATGGCAGTTAACTCTCAAAAGCCAGTTCGCAGATTTCTATGGAAACTGGCTGCATGAAGGACAATTGCTTGACCCGGTAATGCGTGATATAGAAGCATTTTTCACATCTTCTCAACAAAATGTAACAGGCGATGTGTATATACAATTAATGCCTTATCGCTTCCAGGTTACGGGCATTGAATCTCCTTTTGATCTGATGAGTAGTAAATTTGGGAAATATGGTGAAATGAATACAGGCTGGAGCGGCCAGGATGTAAGAGGATTCAGTAAAATATTTGGCAATCAAACTGCAATTTACCATGCAGTAAAAAATAGTGGATATGAAAAATAAAATAAGAGTGGGAATTATTGGCGGAGCGGGATATACCGGCGGTGAATTAATAAGGCTGCTTATTTATCATCCTTCATCAGAAATTATTTACATACACAGTAAAAGCAATGCAGGCAAGGATATTCATACAGTTCACCAGGATTTATTAGGTCAGACTCAAATGAAATTTTCTCATGAGATTGGGCATAATATTGATGTACTTTTTTTATGTGTGGGCCATGGAGATTCACTAAAGTTCATGGAAGAAAATGATATCCCTCATCATATAAAAATAATTTCTCTTTCACAGGATTTCAGGCTCAAAGAAAACTCTGTAATTAAAGGGCGTG
>DASSHD010000199.1:0-12737 GCA_035693085.1 Hanamia sp.
GGGTCTTCATGCAGGAATAATGAATTTTTAATCACCGAAAAAATGACTAAATAAAATCATTATGAAGCCGGGTCTCCATGACAGGAATGATGGGTCTGCATAAAAAGGAATGGTGGGTACTCATGGTCAGGAATCTCTAAATTACCTTACTTATTTTGGAAATTAAAGTACCTCGCCATGAGGAATTGCAGCACGGTTTATTAAATGCCCTACTGAATAAATGGCCAAGTTATCTTGCATTTTTTATTGGCTTTTTCACAATTCTTGTTTGTTGGATCAATCATCATTATATATTTGATCGAATCAAAACGTATAATCACTCCCTAATGCTTATAAACAGCCTGACACTGCTTGCAGTTACATTTGTTCCATTTCCAACATCTGTTCTTGCAGACGCTTTTGGTACAGGAATAGACATTCAAACTGCAATCCAATTATTTGGCCTTACTTTCATTTTGATGGCTATTTGTTACACCAGCCTGGCAAGATTCGTCTATAATGAAAAAGGCACGCAATACACCAAAGAGGAACTTGGATATAAGAAGGGCATCAGAGTATTGTATTCTATGTCTATTGCGCAGACCGTAACTACTTTCTTTTTAGCTTATCTAAACATAACCGCCAGTATAGTTTTATATATTGTCCTTTTTAGCCTGTATTTGTTTCCAATATGGTACACAGATTTAGTTATGAAAATTCAAAGATGGAAAATTGACCGGCATAAAACAATACATTCATATAAATGCCAGCCGCTAAGACATGCTTGCAGCAATGGGGGCTGATTATTCATTCAACGTCCTATTTTATCTTTTTGCAGTACTGAACACTAGTGCTTCTAAATCCTATTGTTGGCGCAAGAATGATGCGAGGAAAAGAGCGAGGGCTTCTTGTGCCATGTGACAGATAATTGAAATATCTAAAGGGCCAAACCTACTTTTTTAAAAGGTTGTATGAGGGAAAGGCTGTAAATACGGATCTTCGATATGGACGATGGAGTACTAATATTTTTAACGAGCACTACATATTTTATTTGAACAGCAAGCTATCATACAATATCAGCGGCAACTTCAGCAGACGAACAAATATCAGCTTTTTGTATTTACCTTCGGCTTTAGTTTTTCAATTTGGCATTGGTTCCGGGCTGTGCTATGCGGACCGGACGACATTAATAACATGAAGCGACTATCAATATCTGTACTTTTAATTTCTTTACTTAGCTGCGGGCAGATCAAAACTCAAACGAATAAAACTGTTGATAATTCAATGGAACTTTATAACACTTTTGACGCGAACAACCACTTACAACCTTTGTTTGACAAAACTCAATTTGACACTTCTCACGGGTGGGACTTTGGTTGGGCAGTTTTAGAACCAATTAATATTGCGAAAGGAAAAGAAGATGAAAAATTACTTTCAAAAAGGTTTTCACCAGGACAAAAAGCACTTTATTTCTTCTGGTATTTAGACGAGGAAGTTACAAACGGAGGCTTTATTCAATTTTATTGGAATGACAACAGAACATATCTGCCACCGGTAATTGATGGGCTTAAATTAATCGGTGATACATCAATGCTTGACTTGGTTGATAAAGCTGATAAAGAATATTTAGTTCATAAAGATAAATTTATTTTACAGAGGCAAAAAGATGATTGGCAACCTCTATATGACAGCTTAAAACTTTTTAACGAGTACGATAGTATCTATTATACAACTCATGACAAAACAATGAAGTTAATAGAAAAGTATGCAAGAAAATATCCGGAAGAGTTTGTAAAATTTAAATAGCAACCTGTGAGCAACTAAGCACAAGCACAAAGTAGCAGGTTTGGCAATAGGCTGCACGGAGAAATAACAATCGGCTGTAGTTCGCTGCCAGTAAGGCATTCGCAGGATTCCAGCAGACGAACAAATATCAGCTTTTTGTATTTACATTGGACTTTGGTTCAGCGTTGAAAACTATAAAATGCCAGCCCATCAGCCTGCAGTTTTATCAAAACCAAATATAACCACCAGGCATTTTTTAGAGCTTGGCTTAATTGTGATTTGTTCTTGTAATCAATATCACTACTTTTCACTAAAAAATGATTTTATTGAATGTGGTGAGAATAAGCAATTGTATTAAACTTATCTTTGAAAATGAAATAAAGACAAATAGCATTAACAAGCAATTGCAAAAAATGAAGAAAAATTTATTTATCGCGTTTGAAGGCATTGACGGGAGTGGCAAAAGTACTCAGGTAAAACTTTTGACCGACAATTTGGAAAAATTTGGGTATAAAGTTTATTCCACTTTTGAGCCGACTGATAGTCCGATTGGTTCTGTTATCAGGGATATTTTCACACACAGAATTGAAGCAGACCACCGTGTAATTGCCGGACTTTTTGTTGCCGACAGGTTAGACCATTTACTAAACAAGACAAATGGAATTTTAAAAAAGTTAGAAGACGGTTACACTGTAATTACAGACAGGTATTATCTTTCTTCATACGCATACCACGGCATATACATGCCCCTCGACTGGGTAATTGAAGCAAACTCATTGAGCGCTGATCTGCTTCGTCCCGACTTGAATATTTACATTGACATTTCTCCAGAGATCAGTATGAAGCGACTTACTAATGGAAGAAGTTCAATAGAACTTTACGAGACAACGGAAAATCTAAGAAATGTCAGAGATAAATATTTAGAAGTAATTAAGCAACTCAAATTCAAAGAGAACATTTTTATTACTGACGGTAATCGTTCAGCAGAGTTAATTGCTGCTGATATTTGGGATGAAGTTTCCCGAATAGCTGTTCCAACAAAATCACACTAAGCTTTTCTGAAAGATATTTTTAAAAAGGTATGAGTGCAATTCTCTACCGGATTAGCAACAGATGGTGATGTTTACAAATCTTTACAACTTCAATCGAAAAATGCAATACGTAAAAGTGATTAAAGAATTGGAAATTGATTCTTATGCTGATGATATTTTTGAGGAGATAATCGGAATCACTTACAACATACTTCAAGGCGAATAATGCCACCGTACAAAAAATATACTCTTGCAGGTGTAAACTTCAGCCACTACAACTTTCATCCGCAGCTCGGCTGAAATTTCGTTGTTCAGCTTTTTTATTTACAATTTTATCGTCGCCCCCTCACATGCGGGATTGGGTTTCAAAAATAAGCTCTCCGCGAACGTGTAAAATAAAAATAAAAATCCCTCATAATTGTTTGTTTACTGTATATTTTAAAATCTTTTTCATTATTTTCTAAAAACAAAAATTATCTTCATAAACAAAATAAATTTTAATGAAGATCATCTTTATCATATTACTGATGTCAATAAATACAACAAGCTTTTCGCAACTAAAATATCCTGATACAAAAAGAGTTGACCAGGAGGATAATTATTTTGGAACTATTGTAAAAGATCCATATCGCTGGCTTGAAGACGATAACAGTGATGAAACAATAGCATGGGTTAAAGAAGAAAATAAAGTAACTGAAGATTATTTATCGAAAATCCCTTTTCGTGAAAAAGTAAAAAGCAGGCTTGAAGAAATGTGGAATTATCCTAAATATGGCTCGCCATTTAAAGAAGGAGATTATTATTATTTCTATAAAAATGATGGATTGCAAAACCAGGCGGTATTGTACCGTCAGAAAGGCCTGGAGGCTACGCCGGAAGTATTTATTGATCCGAATAAACTGAGCAAAGATGGTACCGCAGCAATAGGAACTCTTTCTTTCAGCAAGAATAGCAAATACGCAGTTTATTTTGAAGCGCAGTCAGGGAGTGATTGGGAAGAGGCTCATGTTATGAATGTAAATGATAAAAGTTTGTTGAAAGATGAATTGCATTTTATAAAATTCAGTGGCGCTTCCTGGAAAGGCGATGATGGTTTTTATTACAGCCGTTATCCTGCCCCTGATGAAAAAGATAAGCTGACGGTTCAAAATAAGAATCATAAAGTGTATTATCACAAAATCGGCACTCCGCAAAGTGACGACCTATTAATATATGAAGACAAGGAACATCCTTTACAAATAGTGGGAGCGTGGCTTACAGAAGATGAACGTTTTTTAACTTTAACTAAAAGTGAAGGTACAAGCGGCTCTGAACTTTGGGTGAAAGACATGAAAAATACTTCTCCCCAAAATAATTTTATTTTACTGGTAAAGGGGTTTGATACTCAATCTAATTTTATAGATAATGATGGAGATAAATTATTAGTCCTTACAAACGCAGGTGCTCCCAATTATAAAGTAGTTTTAATTGATCCAAAAAATCCTGCAAAAGGAAATTGGGAAACCGTAATTCCCGAAAGAAGAGAATTACTGGAGTCAGTAGGAACTGCAGGGGGAAAGTTATTTCTTTCTTATTTGCAGGATGCTTCGAGCAGGGTGTATCAAACCACCTACCAGGGATATTTTGCCCGGGAGATACTATTGCCTGGTTTGGGCACTGCCAGCGGATTTAGCGGCCATAAGAAAGACAATGAAATATTTTATTCCTATACTTCCTTTGATTATCCATCGGGTATTTTTCGGTATGAAATCTCTTCGGGAAAATCAATTCTTTTTCGCAAGAGTGAGGTGAAGATAAATGCGGATAATTATCAAACAGTACAGTCTTTTTGTATCAGTAAAGATGGAACGAAAGTACCCATGTTTATCACATTTAGAAAAGGATTAAAATTGAATGGAAAAAATCCTGTACTCATGTATGGCTATGGAGGATTTAATATTCCGATGACGCCGGCATTTTCAGTTTCCAACGCATTTTTTCTGGAAGAAGGTGGAGTATATGTGGTAGTAAATATGAGAGGCGGAAGTGAATACGGAGAAGCGTGGCATAAAGGAGGGATGTTGCTTAACAAGCAAAATGTATTTGATGATTTTATTGCCGCAGCGCAATTTTTGATTGATAAAAAATATACCAATCCCGGCAAACTGGCGATGCGCGGCGGTAGTAACGGCGGATTGCTTGTTGGCGCCGTGATGACGCAACGGCCTGAACTTTTTAAAGTTGCTATTCCCCAGGTTGGTGTGATGGATATGCTTCGGTATCACAAATTTACCATCGGCTGGGCCTGGGCTACAGAATATGGAAGAAGTGACAATAAAAAAGATTTTGAAAATTTAATTAAATATTCTCCTTTACAAAATCTGAAACCAGGTGTGAAATACCCTGCAACCCTGATAACAACTGCGGATCATGATGACAGGGTAGTGCCTGCACATAGTTTTAAATTTGCCGCTACATTGCAGGCTGATAATTCCGGTACAAATCCAACTCTCATCCGTATTGAAACCAAGGCTGGTCATGGAGCCGGAAAACCAACCGACAAACTGATAGATGAAGCTGCAGATATTTGGAGTTTTGTGATGTATAATCTTGGGATGGATTTCAAATAATTTGAAAATCAGAAAATGTGAGGCCGAATTGAAATTTTTAAAAACAGGAATCTTCATTAAAACTTTGTTTACTGTTGTTCTCTTAAATTTAATAATAAAAAAACCGCTCTATTACAAGGAGCGGTTTTTAGTTTCTTTTATTTCTTTATAAATTATGAAATCGTATTTGTTTTTTTCCCTAGTTTAACTCCGAAAATAATTAAATGAATAATTGCAAAGACCAATGAAAAATAATACAAAGCGAAATCAGGAACTTCGGATGTGTAATGGTGAGCAATAGCAAGTCCTATCAGTAAAACACCCAGTGCAAGGCCGCATATCCCTACTATTTTATGAGCTTTTGTGTCAAAGCTTCCATCGTTCAAATGGCTTTTTTGCATTCCATATCCTACATAAACATCCAGCCCGATAAGCATCCATACAATTAAACGTATCCACGTATCGAAAGGAAGGAATACCATCATTCCCAGGCAAACCAGTACTCCCAGAATTGGAATCAAGGGAACAAAAGGTACTCTGAATGCACGGGGTGCATCTTTCATTTTTGAACGCATTACCAAAACGCCGATACAGACCAATATAAATGCGAACAAGGTTCCAATACTCGTCATCTCACCGACAATTCTTCCAGGCACCAATGCAGCAAAGGCGCTCACAAAAATCATGAATAAAATATTCGATTTATAAGGAGTACGGTGTTTGCTGTGTATCTGTGAAAACACTTTGGGTAATAAGCCATCGGTACTCATTGAATAGAAAACACGGCTTTGGCCCAGCAACATTACCAGGATCACAGATGAGTATCCTAATAAAATGGCGATGATGATCATTGTGTTTAACCACGGATAAGCCGGAGTTACGATGCCATTGATTCCCACAGGCCCCATTTGCTTAATAGCTATTGCAACCGGTGCCAGGTCAGCGCTTCCGCCAACGTTAAACATCTTATAGTTCGCTACTCCTGTCATTACATAAGCAAAAAAGATATAAAGAACAGTACAGATTGCTAAGGATCCCAGTATTCCAATGGGCATTGCTTTCTTTGGATTTTTTGTTTCCTGCGCCGCGGTAGATACCGCGTCAAACCCAATATAAGCAAAGAATACTACCGCCGCCGCTCGTATAATACCCGACCATCCGAAACTTCCAAATGAGCCAGTGTTTTTTGGGATCAAAGGTTTTAAATTTTCAGGCCTGATATATTTGAAACCAACAATTACAAAAACGATAACGATAGATACTTTTAATATAACAATAATTCCATTCACTAATGCAGATTCGCTCGTGCCCCTTATGAGTACCAACGACATAACAACAACAATGAATACAGCCGGTAAGTTAAAAATTCCATGCACAACTTCGCCACCTGCTATCTGCACAGAATCAAATGGAGTCATCATTAATCCGGCGGGCAACGCCACGCCAAAAGATTTGAATAATTCTCCGAAATAGCCGGCCCAGCTTGAGGCTACTGTAGCCGCACCCACAGCATATTCCAATACCAGATCCCAGCCGATAATCCAGGCAATAAATTCTCCCATGGTAGCATACGAATAAGTATAAGCGCTACCCGCAACCGGAATCATAGATGCAAATTCGGCATAGCATAATCCTGCAAATGCGCAGCCAACTGCTGCGATAATAAACGAGATCATAATTCCAGGACCGGCATAATTAGCTGCCGCCATCCCGGTAATAGAAAATAAACCGGCGCCAATGACGGCTCCGATTCCCAGAGCTACTAACGACATAGGGCCAAGTGTGCGTTTTAATGTCTCGCTACCTGTTGCAGAGGCTTCATTAAGAAGCATAGCTAAAGGTTTTCTAACGAACAAACTCATAATGGTGATTGGTTTTATGAAATGATTTTGTATAAAAGATTTGGAAAAGTAAGGAATAAATTAAAAAATTGGTAAAAAGATTTGTCCGTGCTGGGAAAAACCGGATTTTGTAAAAGTAATTTGAGAATTTTTTTCTTTTTTAATAGATTTTTTTCATTTTATAAAAACAATTCCTTTCTAAACAATATATTAAAGGATAAATCTTTCACCCGGCTTATTGGTATTTTTTTATTTTTATATCAGGCTTTTTATAACTCCACTAAATTGAATGATGATTGTTATGATCGAACAACTGCATGGCCTGCAGATGGGATAGTGAAGATTGGGGGGCTTAGGGTTTGTAAAAATTTTCTTAAAAAATAAATGAGCTATTTTTTTTGTAAATATTTTATAGTTTTGCGTAATGTATAAAATAAAACACTTTATAGAGTGGCAGGTGTTTGGCGTATGTACCGCTATTGGCGAACGAATGGGAATCGCTACCTCAGCTATCAGGCGATATTTTATTTATATTTCTTTTCTGACATTGGGTTCGCCAATCATTTTTTATCTGATTCTTGCCTTCTGGATGAATATTAAAAATTATATCAAAAATTCCAGGAGGAACCCGTTGAGGTATCTTTAAAAAAGCAAAAAGCAAAAGGCGAAAAGCACAGATATTTTTTGTTTGTGGTTTAGCTTCTTATTATTTAAAATCCAGAAAATTTATCAGCATTTTTTATGACAATAAAAAAAGGGCAACTTTTTCAAGTTGCCCTTGCATTGAAATATCGATTATTAGCCGATTAATTTCACATTAACGGCATTCATTCCTTTTTTGCCATTTTGCAAGTCAAATTCCACTTTGTCGTTTTCTTTAATTTCATCAATTAATCCGCTTGCATGCACAAATGTTTCTTTTGAAGAATCATCGTGTTTGATAAAACCGAATCCTTTTTCTGAATTGAAAAATTTTACGGTTCCTGTGTTTTTGTTGTCCATTGTATTGTATTGTTTAAAAATATTAACCGCGAAGGTAATCTTAAAAACCGTAATTTGATTTTTCGTTAAAAAAATTTTACTTTTTTAACTTTTAAATTGCCTTTTTCTTAAAGGTGAATTTTCAACCTTTAGAAGGCAAATAAAACCACTAATTAATCCCAACAAACTTTTTGTTTTGCGATAAAAGAATAACAGGTAATTTTCCCGGTATATAGGAACAAACATCAGGCAAGAGGTGCTTTATTGAAAAAATAAGAATCTTTAATAATTATTGCTTTACTATGCTATATATTTTGAGGAAGTAGTATTTAAATAAAAAATTCAGATATTCTGTTTTACCAAATGAAATCTATCTTTATCTCATTTCAAAAAAGATAAACGGATGAATAAAAAAGTAGCATCCTTACGTACTGCCAACAATATTACTTTACTTCGTCATTTCGCTGCGTTCTTCGTTTTGATCTCTCATTCTTTTGATCTCACAGGAAATTTTAACGATGAATTTTTACGAAAAATTTCAGGGCATGCCATTTCGTTCAGCAGGATTGGATTGATCATCTTTTTTTTTATCAGTGGATTTTTAATTACACAAAGCCTGGTTTCTTCTACGAGTATAAAACATTTTATCTGGAAGCGTTTTTTACGGATATATCCGGCATTAATCATGCTGGGGATATTAACCGTTTTTATATTAGGCCCTTTATTTACTACAATACCTGTAAAGCAATATTTTGCAAGCCCTGAAACATGGGAATATCTTTTTGGAACTTCACTTATAAGATTAAGATTTTTTTTACCCGGTGTATTTCATGGCGAAGGAGTGAATGGTTCTTTATGGACTTTGCCTGTTGAATTCCGCTTGTATCTTTTGCTGGCTTTGCTTTCGATCATCGGATTTATAAAAAGACGTGTTTTATTTTTTGTATTTGTGTTTCTCTTTATTGGCTTTGCTATTTTTGCTATTACCTCAAATCTTCAAAGTAATGTGTGGATTTATTTAACTCCGTATTTATCCTGGGGAATGTATTTTTTAACCGGGTCTTTTGTTTTTTTTATTAAAGATAAAATCATTCTTGATTATAGAATTCTAATCCTGTTTTTAGTCTTATGGTTTCTTGTCAGGAACACTGAGATTGTGAATATGGTAAGTGAAATTATATGTTTTTCATATTTTACTTTATGGATGAGTTTTAAAACACCGGTTGTCTTTAGCAATTTTTTTAAGGAGAATGATTTTTCCTATTCGATGTATTTATATACATATCCTTTACAGCAAATTATTATTTTCCAGAATTCAAATATTACACCGTGGATGTTAATACTTTTTACGTCAATGGCCATAATTCCCTTTTGCTGGCTCTCCTGGAATCTTGTGGAAAAGCCTTCTTTGAAATTGAAAAGATTGAAAATGTAAATCTTTATTGAAGAAATATGTTTCAGTAAAAGCACAAATATCCGGTATTTCTATTTACACCAAATAACCAAACGCATCATCATCTTTTTTTAATTCAGTATAATTTACTTTATAATGATCAAGATTTTTTTTCAATACTTCATAATCTTTTTTATCGCTTAGTTCAATACCTACAAGCGCCGGGCCGGCCTCTTTATTATTTTTTTTCATGTACTCAAAACGGGTAATATCATCGTGAGGGCCGAGCACTTCATTTACAAATTCTTTTAAAGCGCCCGGTCTTTGTGCAAAGCGAATCAGAAAATAATGTTTCAACCCTTCGTACTGCAATGACCTTTCTTTTATTTCCTGCATTCTGTCAATGTCATTATTCCCACCACTAATTATACAAACTACATTTTTACCTTTTATTTCTTCTGCGTAATCATCTAAAGCAGCTATAGATAAAGCTCCGGCGGGTTCAGCCACTATAGCATCCTGATTGTATAATTGTAGAATAGTAGTGCATACTTTTCCTTCGGGTATCAAATGCATTTCATTTAACACATCCTTGCAAATGGTATAGGTAATATCGCCTGCACGACTTACGGAAGCGCCATCTACAAAGTGATCAATATTTTTGAGTGTTACAGGATGCCCTGCTTTAAATGCTTCAGACATGGAGGGCGCTCCGGCCGGTTCTACACCGATTATTTTTGTACCCGGAGAAAATGTTTTAAAATAAGAACCGACACCCGATGCCAGACCACCGCCGCCAACAGGTAAGAATAAATAGTCAATATGATTCAGTTCTTCCAGGATCTCTAACCCAACCGTAGCCTGTCCTTCGATGATCTTGGTGTTATCATAAGGTGGGATAAATGTTTTATTATTTTCCTTTGTGTATTTCAACGCAGCTTCAGCACATTGTTCAAATGAATCGCCTATTAATTGTATTTCTACAAAATTTTCTCCAAACATTTTTGTCTGTTTTACTTTTTGCCGGGGAGTGATCACCGGCATAAATACAACACCGTAACAATTTAATTTTTTGCATGAATAAGCAAAACCCTGCGCATGGTTTCCTGCACTGGCACATACTACGCCTTGTTTTAATTTTTCTGCAGGCAAAGTGCTCAACATATTGTAAGCCCCGCGCAGCTTATAAGAACGCACCACCTGCAGGTCTTCTCTCTTCAGATAAATATTGCATGAGTATTTTTTGGATAGATTCAGATTGAGTTCAAGCGGAGTTCTGTTAACAATATTATTTAATCGGGCGGATGCATCTGCTATGCCCAATCCGTCAAAAGGCGGAAAGAAATCAGATTTATTTTCTCTTGTATCCATGGCACTATTCACCAAATATTTGTGATCTGGTTGAAATAAGGTTGCCAACTTTTTAAAAGTTGGCAACCTTGTAAACCTTTAAATAAAAATTGTTATGCCGGTTCCTGGTTTTCAGGCCTCAGACTTCTTACAGTTTTTCCTGCCTGCCACATTTCACTGTCGCGTAGTTCTTTTAATTCTGCATCTAATTTCACACGGTAATCCGGTTGTGAATTGGAATCTATAGAACGCTTTGCTTCTTTGCCTGCGGCTACACTTGCATATAGGTCATTGAATACAGGTAAAGTAGCATCGCGGAATTTTTTCCACCAGTCTAATGCGCCGCGTTGTGCTGTGGTAGAGCAATTGGCATACATCCAGTCCATTCCGTTTTCTGCTACCAATGGCATCAGAGATTGTGTAAGTTCTTCAACCGTTTCATTAAATGCCTCAGAAGGGGAGTGCCCGTTTTTGCGGAGCACTTCAAATTGTGCCGCAAAAATTCCTTGAATAGCACCCATTAATGTTCCACGCTCTCCGGTGAGGTCGCTGAATACTTCTCTCTTAAAATCAGTTTCAAATAAATAACCCGAACCAATGGCAATGCCTAATGCAATTACCCTGTCAAAGGCTTTTCCTGTTGCATCCTGGAAGATTGCATAACTGCTGTTTAATCCGCGTCCCTGTAAAAACATTCTGCGTAAAGAAGTGCCCGATCCTTTGGGCGCTACTAAAAAAACATCCACATCTTTTGGAGGAACAATTCCGGTTTGGTCATTATAAGTAATTCCAAAACCATGAGAGAAATATAAAGCCTTTCCCGGGGTTAAATGTTTCTTTACTGTTGGCCACAATGCGATCTGTGCAGCATCGCTAAGCAAATAGCAAATGATAGTTCCTTTTTCTAAAGCTTCTTCAATTTCGAATAAAGTTTTTCCTTCTACAAAGCCGTCCTGCACTGCTTTATCCCAGCTTTTAGAATTTTTCCTTTGGCCAACGATTACGTTGATCCCGTTATCGCGCTGGTTCAAAGCCTGTCCCGGTCCCTGAACGCCATAGCCTATTACAGCTACTACTTCGTCTTTTAAAATTTTCTGTGCTTTCGACAGAGGGAACTCTTCCCTTGTTACTACTTTTTCTTCTGTGCCTGCAAAATTTAATGTCGCCATGTTATTGTTTTTATTTTATTTGTTGATTGAAAATTTCAAATATATGTTGGCCTGCTACCAGCAGATAAATTTACTGAATTATTCTTTCATTAAATGTCAACCTGTTTCCAAAAGGATCTATTACTTCCATGCACCAGGTTTTATAAAAAGATTTTTCGATGCCCGGACGGTTATATTTATAATTTTTATTTATCAATGATTGATGATAATCTTTCAGCCCTGTACATTCAATATAAACTCTCGCACCTGGTGAAGAATCGCCATGATGTTCGCTTAAATGTAATACCAATTCGCTTAACGATATCTGCATATATACAGGAGTGTTATTTTCAAAAGTATGATCCCAGTCAATTGTAAACCCTAACCAATCCACATAAAATTCAACAGCTTTTTTATAATCAAATATTCTTAAAATCGGAATTACTTTTTCAACTGTCATTTTTTATTTATTTATGTTGTTTGCCCGAACGCTAACAACTGCAGAGGAAGTCAGGGTGGGCTACATTGTGAACACCTCACCCTGTTTATTCAGATATTCATTCTCTACCACTTCTTCTCCCGGTTGCATTTTTTCAAATTCTTTTACCTTACTGTGAAAGCTGCTGCTATCTTTGATGATA
>DASSHD010000200.1:0-7247 GCA_035693085.1 Hanamia sp.
TAAAGGACAAAGCCGAAGTATATGTATGCGATGGATACACTGGAAATATTATTCTGAAGTTTGCAGAATCCATTTATGATTTGGTTCAGAAAAGAAGAATTAACGATGAATATTTTAACCGGTTTAATTTTGAAATATATGGAGGTGTACCAGTTCTTGGTGTAAATAAGCCAGTAATTATTGGCCATGGAATCTCTACTGCAGGTGCTTTTAATAATATGATTCTAATGGCGAAAAAAATGATCGAACGGGATTTTATTGAAAAAATAAAAAGCAATTTTATTTAGATATTACAAGCTTTATCTTATTGATAGTTACCTTTTATAATATGCTATTTTAAGCTCGCTATATTTATCATCCCATTTTTTTCTTTAAAAAATCTTTATTAGCCTGATCTCAGTTTTTTTTATGATTATTTTTATGTGACATTTTAAAATACCCGATGAAATATTACAGAAAATATTCCACTAATCTTTTTATTACCTGCATTTTCTGTTCACTGCATTTTTCTCTGTTGGCACAGAATGATACAACTATTATCAAGGAGAAACAAATTCCCGCTCATAGGAAGACCTTCATTGGAAAGATGATCGGTGATTTAAAAAGAGATACCACAGAAATTGATATTACCAAGCAAATTAAAAGGAACGAAGAAGCATTCAACAAATACGATGGCCTTATCATTAGAAAAATTTCAATAGAAAGATTTCCTTTTGGATTTTCTATTGGCGATACTTCCAAAAGGTTCAACAACAGCATTACCAAGATGGCAAATTATCTTCACCATCTTACCAAAATCAAAACCATCAAAAACAATCTTTTTTTTAAAAAAGGCCAAAAGCTAAAACCATTTTTAATGGCGGATAATGAAAGATACCTGCGCCAGTTGTTATATCTTCAGGACGCAGAAATCAAAGCAATTCCGGTTGGACCGGGTTCTGATTCAATAGATATTTTAGTTGAAGTAAAGGATGTTTTTTCCCTGGGAGGAGCTATCGGCAGTCTTGGGGAAAAGCAAACCAGCCTGCAATTGAGGGAGGATAATTTTGCAGGGACCGGAAATGCAAGTATTGTCAATTGGCTATATGATGATAACCGCAAAAATAATTTCGCATTTGGTGGAGAATATGATAACAGGAATATTGGTGGTACCTTTATCGCTGGAAAGATTGGTTATCAGAGTTCTACTCCGACTTTTTCAGGCTTTAAAGAGGAAAATAATTATTATATCAATCTTGCGAAACCACTGGTAAACAGATATATGAAATGGACTTATGAATTAGACGCTTCTTTTCATTCAACGCGCAATCTGTACTCAGGAGATTCTGTTTATCATTCGGATATCCGTTACCGTTATTCTACTTTTGAAGGATGGGTGGGATATAATATCAACTGGAAGGATTTTACTGAAGATGAAGAATCTCAAAAACTGCGAAAACTTATAGGCGTCAGAGTTATCAATCAGAAATTTCAGGAAGTGCCTGGCTTGTATAAAAACAATTATAACTGGCAGTATGCTAATTTATCCGGCGTTTTGGCTACTTTAACTTTCTATCGTCAAAATTTCTTTAAAACAAAATATATTTATGGATTTGGAAGAAATGAAGATATTCCTGAAGGGTTGTTAATGAGTTTTACTTCCGGCTATACCATCAAACAAAATAAATCGAGGCCTTTTTTAGGATTTAATTTCCAGCATTACCGTTTTAATAAAAAGGAAAATTATCTTAGCTATATTATTCGTGCGGAAGGCTATCTTAATCATAAAACGATTGAAGACATTAATCTTTTAGGAAGCGTATTTTATTTCGATCATTTAAAAAGAATTGGGACAAAATGGAAACAACGCTTCTTCTTGAATTTTGATTTGGCACAACAGGTAAATACTGTTTTGAATGAACCATTATTTGCCAATAGTCAATTTGGAATGCCGGAATACGGTAATTACAGAGCTAACAATGCACCTATTGGAGGTACTTTACGTGGAACTGTAAAAGCAGAATCAGAATTTTTCAGTCCGTGGTCTTTGGTAGCATTCAAGTTTGCTCCATTCGTGTTTAGCAATGTGAGCGTCTTTTCACCCTATCTTTCTGATTCGCGACTTTTGACTTCAGTCGGAGGAGGTATCAGAACCAGAAACGAAAGTTTTATTTTTGGGACCATTGAATTTAGAGGATTTTATTTTCCTGAAAAAAACTTTTCTAATAAAAGTTTTGACTTCGAATTATCTACCAATCTGATCTTTAAATATAATACCCAATTTATAAAAAAACCGGATTTTATTCAGGTGAATTAGTTATCGGTATTAGATTATATGAGGTATCAGGGATGAGGTATGAATGTTTTAAATTAGTTTACTGTGAATTTATTTTTTTATAACCGGGCCCGAAAAATAACAATGTTCGAATACGCAATTTCCTGCCATTAGTAAAGGAGTTTTTTCTCCATAATAACGAAAACTACAACTTCTGAATACAACATTATCACCATAAGATGTAAGTAGGAGCTGAACTCCAGCCTGGGTTTGATAGGTGAAATTAAAAATACAATCAGAAACTTCACTGGCAAGTTGTGAATTGAAAGTACCAAATGACCCCAGGCTTTCTGCAAATACATTACTTATGAAAGTGGGAAAGTATCCGTGCTGATCATTATAAATAAATCTCACCACACCACCGGCGATATTTACATGATCAATATTCCAATTGCCTGACATTCGCTTTCCTCCATATAAGTCTGTACCAAAAATAGTATGAGTACCGCCCCAACAATAAATATTGGAGATCCTGTTCCCTTTTTCCTGATCCTGACCGCCCGAGATACAAAGTTTGCAATTGGCAAACTGTACTTTATTAATAATGGTAATTTCTGCATTGCGTGTTAATCCATTAGGCGAAGAACAAATGCCAACTACGAATCCGGAAATACTTAATTCTTCCAGTTCGGTTCCTGTGCTTCCCGATTGGGTTCGCAATTTTCCTGATTTGCCATAGTAAACTAACAGTGATGGATAGCCGCCGTCCGGAGGAAGTGGATCGGAAGGAAGATTGGTAAACGGATCAATCACAATACCGGCATAAGGTGAATTACGGCTGTCTCTACATTTACCGTCAGTAAATTTTTCAAAGGGCATACTGTAAAACTCCTGTGAATTCTTAGTGTGTGGTGGAGTAAAAAGACCGGTTATTTTTATTTTTCTGATTTTACATCCTTTGCCATTTTGAATTCCTATTGCAAAGGCGTTATCAAAAGTAGCAGTAATTTCACTTCCCATATTACTATCCCAAAATGAAGATTCTCCTAAAATTTCAAGTGTGCAAAATGATCTTTTATTATCTGCATCAGAATTACCTGCTCCTCTGATGATAAGAGGTTTCGAGATTTTGTATCGTCCCGCAGGGATATATACTGTCCTGATATTATTTTTGATGCAGGTATTTATAGATTTTTGAATAGCTGTATAGTCATCGGAATTATTTCCTTTGGCGCCATACCATTTTACTGAAAAATATTGGTTTACTGACCGGGGATTTACAGTTAAGGATGTATCGAATATCTGTTGCTGATAACCTGCATCATAATTGCCGCCATTTATTATACCCTTACCTTTCAGCTTGAAACCGTTTCCAAATTCGATTATTTTCCCTGCCGGAATGTTTAATGTTCCGTTGATCACTACATCCGAAGAGTTGATCAACACAGTTCTTATGGACGGATCATTGAATGCGGATTGCAAAATATCTGTCTGATCTTTAGTGCCATTTGATATTAAAGTATAGGTTTGTGCATTCACGGCGGCACTAAATAACAAAGTCAACAGGAAGATATTTTTCATAAAGTAAAATTTTATTAATAAAATAGTTCTCAAAAGTATAGAAGTAAAGAGAAGTAATTCATAAAAATATTTATGGAAAATATTGATTTCGCTTAATCGAAATCGAATCATTTTAATATCTTTAAATACAAATTCTCAACGTGAAACAATTATTCCGGAAATATTTTGAATTAAGTGTATGGATTACTGCACTGGTATTACTTGGACTAATGAACCCCGGAACGGATGCCCATTATTCATTTTGCATTTTTAAATTTATCGGAGTAAAATATTGCCCTGGATGTGGATTGGGCCATTCCATCAGTTATTTACTTCATGGAGATATCCATTCTTCATTTTCTTCACATCCACTGGGAATATTTTCCGTTGTCATAATTTTATTCAGAATTTATAAACTTTCATTGCTTCATATTTTTTCTCATCCTCAAAAAAACAATTATGGACAACAACTTTAACTCAGTAAACCCTGTTATTTTAAAATATCTGTATGACACGACCCCTGAAGAGTTGATAACCATCAATTCAAGAACAAAAGATTTCAGCGATGATGAACTCTCACAGTTTTGTATGATCTACCGTTCCAAAAGAAAGGATCCGCAACTGATTTTAATATTATGCTTGCTTGGCCTGGTGGGCATTGCGGGAGTTCAGCGTTTTGTGATTGGGCATATTGGGATGGGGATATTGTACTTTTTCACTGCGGGTTTATGTTTTGTAGGAACTGTTATTGATGCTGTAAATCACAAGGAACTTGCTATGGAATATAATGCCAAAATGATTACGGAAACTTTATCAATGCTGAACATGATAAGGAGATAACAATGATTCTGAATTTCTGAAGCAAAAAAGGACTTTGAAAATTAATCCTGGTTTTTCGGCAATTAATTTTTTCAGGAAACATTTGTGAATTAAAATCAAAAATAAAAAAAAGGCCAATTATGGCCTCTTTTTAGATTGAATGTATCCTTAAAAATTCTTATTTTACTTCAAACTTTACTTTCCTGTCACCCCATAATAAATCAACTTCTCCTTCGGGATTGATAGTAAAAGTCAATTTTTCTGAGGGTGGATTTAAATCTGTATAAGTAGTTTTAACTCTTAGCTGGTCGTCTCCTTCCTTGTAACTAAAGGCGCCCCACTGATTCCATGTTTTATTAAAAATAAGAGTTACGTCTTTTCCATTGAACAAAGTAAAAAATCCATATTTGCCTGCAGGTAATGTGGCACCATCAATAGTTACGTCTTTATCTGTTTCAAAAACAGTAGCTTCATTAGCGCCTGTACGCCACACTTTTCCGTCCATAGGCTCCAGGTCTTTACCGATTGTTCTTCCTTTTACAGATGGCTGGCTATATTCAATTGTAATGGTAGCGCCGCTGCTGATTTTCTGTGTTACTTTCTCCGGCGGACTTGGTCTTTTACTTTTATCTTCCGGTTTTTTTTGTGCATTTACCTGTGTAGTAAATAAACCAGCTAAAATTGCAAATGAGAGCATTTTTTTCATAACATTATATTTTTTGGAAGAAATTAAACAAAGATTGAACCAAAAATAAAGGAATTGAGAAAAGAGAAAGTCTTTTTTGGATAAATTTCAAATCCCTATCTATTACATGCCATTAAAATTGCCAACCTCTAAGCTGTTCCAACTTAAAATCAGCAAGCTAAAGGTTAAATGATTAAACAGAATTCGCAGTTATTTGTCTGTTTACTTGTTAGATGAGTTTGTTTACAATTTTCTTACTCATTGTTTAACCTAAACTTCTATCCATTCTGCCAATTAAAGTGCCGTTATAATATATCAACATCTTATAAGTGCCTTTATGAAAAGAATGTGAATCAATTGAAAAATAGAGGCGTCTGTGGTTGTCCTTCACTACATCGAAATGGAGAACTGTCGAATATACTTTTCTTTCGGAATTTGCTTCAAAAGTTCCTGATTCCCATGCAGAATTTAATAATACTTTTCCGGTTGGCTGAATGATTACTACAAATATATCCTGTGAACTAATTTTTTCAGGATTGACATTGATTTCAAATGAGCCATCCCACCTCACTGCGTTTGATGCCAGCTTGGTAAGCCTTTTATTTTCATCAACTGCAAAGAATTTTAAACGAGACACTAACACAGCAGGAGAAACTGTTTTGTTAATTTGCGAATTTTTTGTAGAATTATTTACTTTGCTCTTTTCTTTTTTTTTGTTTTCTGCAATAAATTGTTGCAACATTTTATTCAACTTTGCATTTTCTTTTGCAACGGCATTATTTTGATTTCTTAAATCATCAATATTCTGCTGTAATTGGGCAATTTTTTCATTAGCATCGGATATTGCTTTTGTAGAAGAAGTTTTATTTTTCAGAATTTCGGTAATATCTTCTTTTAGTTTATTGTATTCGATAAGTTTTGATTCGAGGGTTTTATCTAAAGTATCAGTAGAATCATGCAAAGAATTATTTTGCCTGATTCCTAATTCAGGAGCGGCAGTATCGCGGTGATTTTGCAGCGAATCTATTCTCTCATTTTTGGGTACAGTTAAAGAAGATTTATCAGGTGTTTCGGTTTTGACATTTTCTTTAGGTTGAATATAAAAATGATATCCCCAAATGGAAATTAATACAAATGAGATGGTTATAAGCAATAATGCGAAAATCAGAATATATAAAGATTTTGGATCTCTCATACTATATTGAATATAGAATACGCATTTTCTGCGAAAATATTATATTAAAAATACTTATTTTCCTATATTTTCATTCACATAAGCCGATATCCATCCTACCTGCCCATTCTTTACAAGATAAAATTGTTTCTTTTCGTTGATACCTTCAAACTGGCGCATGATCTTCAATAACAGTCCCGAAGCAGCAAGCATTGCTCTTTGATTAAAGACCTTATTTACGGTTTTTATCTGTTTACCGATTACAGCTTTATCAGTCGTATTGTCATTGATTGTTTTCAGTAAGCTTTTCGGAGAGAAAGATTGATAATCACTATAAAGTTTCTCATTAAATTTTTCTACCTGATCATAAGTTACAGGCACCACAGGGTCTTCAATTAATTCAGGGAACAGCAATACTGCAGTAGCCCAGGCCGCACCACCACTGAAGGCAATATTATCGCTCATATTGTAAGCGCCACTGACATTTACAGCATAAGTAATTTCTTTATCTGCATCACCTGCCAGCACACGCTGCAATTGTTTATAATAATTATTGATTGAATTGTCATTATCAAGGCGGTTAATGGCAGCATTGGCGGTACTTTGTGTACCCCAGGTTAATTGAAAAAGTTTGATTTTGTCTGTATTGTCAGATGGGAAATAGCCACCTTTGGTATTCCCACCCCCGATATCAATTAAAAATGTAGTGAATCTCTTGGAAGCGGGTACAATGCCAAGATGAGAGAGTCTTGCTT
>DASSHD010000201.1:0-2443 GCA_035693085.1 Hanamia sp.
GCATATCCATGGATACATTTTTTGCAATAATTGCAGCGATATATCTTCCTGAAACCTTCGTTGAATCTAAATTTTTTTTCTCGGCATCAGTAAGTGGTGGAGTTAATAAACTGCTGTCAGTGTCAGAAAGGCTGGAATAATCAAATTTATTATCAGCAATATTTTTATCACTACCTCCGGTTTCCATTATATAATGCGTGGCAATAAATTTCTTAACATGATTACGCGATTCTTCGGGCAAATAATATTGCAGTTTCCAGAAATTGCGGCTTCCGCTTTTTTTTATAGCGCTATAAACCCTTCCCGGGCCGCCATTATAGGCAGCAATAACTAGAAGCCAGTCTTTCAAATTTTTATAGAGGTATAATAAATATTTTGCTGCGGCATTGGTGCTTTTAAAATAATCAGTACGGTCATCTTCGCGGCTGTTTACTATTAATCCATAATCCTTTGCAGTATAAGGCATAAACTGCCATGGACCGAGCGCTCCCTTGGGCGACAGTGCGGTTGATTTTAAATCACTTTCTATTACAGCAAGATATTTTAATTCTTTTGGCAAACCATATTGTCTAAGGATTCTATCAATAAAATTAAACTGAGGTACGGAAGTTTTCTTCAGATGCAACAAAAAATCTTCATGCGATTTCAAATAATCTTCCATATAGCTTTCTGCGTGGGGATTTACCTGTGAAGAATAGGGAATAGAAGAATTGTAAGAATAATTTTTAAACAAATCTTTGAAACCATATTTGGTTACCTGGCTCAGATAAACTACTTTTTCTTTTACTGGTTTTTTAGATTCAATTACTTCATCTATCACTTTATCTTCAACTTTACCTGAAGTATCTATCTTACTTTGCGTAATAATAGTATCCTCATTTGATTGATATAAATCAGGTATGTTGGCAAGCGCATACTTAGCCGGGATCAAAATGAAAAATAAAAAGTACCATTTTTTCATTATTCTAATAGCGTTTGTAATTTTTTAAAAGCATATCTGAGAGTTCGAGTAAAGTTAATTCATTATGCTTATTGGTAAGAACCTGTACGCCAAAAGGCATTCCGTTTGAATGTTTAAATAATGGCAAAGAAATTCCGGGGATTCCGGTAAGATTTGCATAAACAGTATATACATCGGCGAGGTACATTGCTATCGGATCTTTTTGCATGCTCCCTGCTTCAAAAGCAGTGGATGGCACGGTAGGCAAAAGAATAGCATCAAAACTGTTAAAAATTTCTTTTGTAAGAGATACCAGCAAATTCCTTACTTGTTGCGCCTTGGTAAAATATGCATCGTAATAACCTTCACTTAAAACAAAAGTGCCAAGCATGATCCTTTTTTTTACCTCTTTTCCAAATCCATATCCCCGGTTTTTTTTGTAGAAACTTATAAGGTCTTCTTCATTATTTTCGTTCCGGTATCCATAGCGAACACCATCGTAACGGGAAAGATTAGACGAAGCTTCTGCTGTGGTGAGTACATAATACGCCGGAACAATATAATCTATCAAATCAAAATTGATTTCTTCTAAAATATTTCCATCTTTTTTTAATCCCTCTGCCAACTCGTAAATGTTCTTTTTTATTTCAGCATCAAGGCTTTTGTGCTCCATTGCATTTTTAAATAAAGCAATTTTATAGTTTTCAGAGTTATTTTTTTTAGAATAACTGAAATTTAATTTTATTGAATTTTGTTGCTTTACTGTACTGTCATACTCATCTCCGCCACTGATGACTTCCAAAACTTTTGCAACATCTTCTACATTTTTTGCAAAAACCCCAATCTGATCAAACGAAGATGCATAGGCAATCAGGCCATGTCTTGAAATAGTCCCGTAACCAGGTTTCATACCTACAATACCACAAAAATCTGCAGGCTGTCTTACAGATCCTCCTGTATCACTTCCTAAACTTACCATACACAAACCCGCCTGAACTGCTACAGCGGAGCCACCGGATGAGCCACCTGAAACCTTATTTTCATCCATTGCATTTTTTACCCTGCCATAAACCGAATTTTCGTTAGTGCTCCCCATAGCAAATTCATCGCAGTTACAATTTCCTATGATAATGGCATCTTCTTTTAGTAATCTTTCGACAGCAGTGGAATGATAAAGGGAAGTAAAATCTTTTAACATTTTTGAAGCGGCGCTTACTTTGTGTCCTTTATAACAGATGACATCTTTAAGAGCGATTATTACCCCATATAATTTCCCGGAAATTTCTCCGGAAGCTCTTTTTTCATCAAGAAATTTTGCCCGTTCGATGCATTCTTCTTTATAAACTTCTACAAATGCATTCAAATTCTGACTATTACTTATTTTTTTTAAATAATATTCAAGAGTTTCCAGGCAGGAAGTTTTGCCTTCCTGTAATTGTTGGTGATAATCAGAAATATTTTGAAAAGAAAACAAAAGAATTTACTTTAATAAAAAAGGTTCAG
>DASSHD010000202.1:0-15477 GCA_035693085.1 Hanamia sp.
GAAAGCCATATAATTAACGAACTGTTGAACCAATCATCTTCCTGGCCTTTTTCAAGAATAAATTGAAGCGACCCTATGGCAATAATTAATAACGCAATACCCAGCCAGTCCACATTCCGGGTTTTAACTTTCTCTCCATATTTGGGACTTTTTACAAATTGTAAAGTGAGTAGAGTGGCAATAATTCCTATTGGAATATTGATATAGAAAATATAAGGCCACGAATAATTATCTACGATATAACCTCCAAGTGGCGGCCCAAGTGTAGGCCCTACAATTACTCCCAGCACATAAATGGTTTGGGCCATTGCCCTTTTTTCTATCGGGTAGCTTTCTGTAATAATCGTTTGAGCGGTTACTAATAAAGCGCCTCCTCCCATTCCCTGTATAAACCTGAAAATAATTAATTCCTCTATGCCGGTAGCATTTCCGCAGGCCCACGAAGTGAACGTGAAGATCATAATAGATGCAGCGAAATAATTCCGCCTGCCAAACTGCTGGCTCAACCAGCTTGTCATTGGCATTACAATTACATTGGCGATTGCATAAGCGGTAATGACCCAGGTAATTTCAGTAAGAGAAGAGCCGGTGCTTCCCTGCATGGTAGGTAATGCAATGTTTACAATCGTAGTATCCAATATCTGGAGAAGCGCACAAACAACGGCTGTAACAGTAATGATTACACGCTTTGATCCATATACTACCAACGATTCTTCTTCCATGCCCTGGCAAATTAAAGTACAGCAACTGAAGCAGTAAAGTTCAATAAAATCTGGCAATAACTATTTTGATAACCTAAGCATTAAGGCATCGGGATTAATCGGATATCGCTATTCAATGATGATTTTTTTTGGAAGATGTAGTGGGTTTCGTGTAATACTGTGTTGGCGGTCATGCTATCGGACACTTTTCATATACGAAAATCATTTGACTAAGAGCTTGTTTTTTTGTAAATTCGTAAAGTGAGAAAACGAGCAAAAATAGCACTTGACTTTGAAGTTGATAAACTTACAAATTCAATCCAAAATACCATTTCAGGCGACAGTTTCCAAACAGAAGTTAGTCGTTTGACCAAAACAGACTTAAAACAGGTTATTAAGAAAAACGGTTGGGCATTTAATTGGAAAACAGAACTTAATGATAACACAAGGGAAGTTTATAAATTGACAATTAGCAATAACCCGGATATCGTTCAAGGAGTATTAAGCCTTACTATTGAACCCGACCATGTTTATATGAACTTATTGGAAAGTGCTCCATTTAACAGAGGAAAAAAGAAATTGTACGAAGGTGTTGCAGGAAATTTAGTTGCGCATGCTTGTAAGATTTCGTTTCAAAATGGTTTTGACGGTTATCTTTCTTTCACAGCAAAGACAAAACTAATTGACCATTACATTAAAACTTTAGAGGCATATCATTTTGGTGGACACTTAATGATAATAAACACTATTGTAGCAAATAAACTTATTGATAAATATTTTAAAAGCATATAAAATGGCACACATTAAAGAACCAGACGGCATTGACTTTATAATTAACGGAAAGCCTTTAACAGACAAAGAAAGAAAAGCTATCAGTGAATTTATTAAAGCCGACAAAGAAAAAATTGCAAGACAAAAGGATCGCAAGACAAAGACTTCTAACAGGAAAAAGCTGATGAATGCTTAATTTGAACATCTTCTTCTGACAATAGCACGAACCGCCAACATTGGGTTTGCTTCTACGCTGGCTGAAGGAATAACAATCGGCTGTAGTACCTATCAGCAGTAGTTCCAGCAGACGAACAAATATCGGATTTTTGTATTTATCTTCGGCTTTGGTTTTCAATCGGCTGACGTTTTTAGCCTCTGTCGGTTTTCCTTATAATGAACCCCGCCTTCAGGTGTCCCTACCAACGGCATTCAGAAAAAACTTTGTGCCTTTCAATTTCATCAAAATAATAATCCCCCCAATTTCTTGCTTTACTGTATTTTTAATCCCGGGCAGAGTCCCGCCGAACTATAAACAAAATGAAAATATTCGCAGAAACCGAAAGGCTGATTTTAAGGGAAATACTTCCAACAGACGTTGAAGGGATGTATGAACTTGATGCTGACCCGGAAGTGCATAAATATCTGGGAAATAAACCTGTAACAAGCAGGGAAAAAACTGTTGATGTGATAAACTTTATCAGGCAACAATATATTGACAATGGAACTGGAAGATGGGCAATCATTGACAAAAAGAGTAATGAATTTTAGGCTGGACGGGATTGAAATTGGTAACAGATGAAACCAATCATCATAAGAATTATTACGACCTCGGTTACCGGCTGATTAAAAAATATTGGGGAAAAGGAATTGCAACTGAATCTGCATTCGCTTCGTTGGAATATGCATTTGATAAATTGGACGCTACAGAAGTTTATGCAATGGCGGACTGTGAAAATAATGGCTCAAACAATATATTGAAAAAGGTTGGGCTTAATTTTGTTGAAACTTTTGACTTTGACGGAATAAAACATAATTGGTATCAAATTGACAAAGCTGAATTTGAGAAGAATAAGCCAAAACGCTAACAGGTTTGGGCAAGGCGCCCTGAGCCGGAATTTGGTGCACGTTTGAAATTGAATTTATAGAGAGTCCGCTACTTTTTAATTTCAAAAATAAAAATCCCCCCAATTTCTTGGTTTACTGTATTTTTAATATTGGACTGAGGCTCGCGAAAGTATTACTTAAATTGAGTTTCATTTGATTATTAATCAATGCCAGAAGTGTATGTTCACGCCAAAACGGGGCTTTTAAAAACGTTGATCTTACACTTTTTTTACATCTTTTATAATTAGCTTTGCTCACTTATTTTTTAAGATGATTCCTATAAACACAATTAACTGTTATAAGCAATAAAACATAGAATTTATATGATGCACAAAGAAGAAACTATCATTTACCTTGACAGGAACGAAAATCAATATGGTCCTGCGCCTGCCTGTTTCAATGCATTAACGGCAGATAATTTTAAAAACCTGAGTGAATATTCCCGCGATTTTTCGAGGGGTGTCAAAAGTATATTATCTGAAAGGCTGGCCAATGATTTTGGTGTTCCTGAAAAAAATATATTGCTTGGATATGGAGGTGAGGATATATTGAAACAGGCCGTACATTGCTATATCGGCAAGGGAGATAAAATAATGATACCATGTTACTCGTGGTGGTACTATAAAAAAATTGCAGATGAAAAAGAAGGAATTAAAATTGAATATCCGATTGTAGAAGGGGAAGATTCTTTTTATTATGATGTAGAAGGAATGCTTAAAATTTATGAAGAACAAAAGCCTAAATTGGTTTTAATAAGTTCGCCAAATAATCCAACAGGCAACCGTCTTGAAACGGATCAGTTGAAAATGATATTGCGTAAAATGAAGGATGCTGTTGTTGTAGTTGATGAAGCGTATGCCTTATTTTATAATAATGATCATTCGCATTTAAAAGACATCATCAACGAGTTTCCTAATGTATTAATCATTCGTACTTTCTCTAAATATTATGGTTTGGCCGGAATAAGAATTGGTTTTGTATTAATGGGCGATAACCATGCAGCGTTTTCTATGTTCAGCGCCCGGTATTTAGGTTATAGCCGCTTATCAGAACGAATTGCTATTGCAGCATTGGATTCAAATGAATATTATGATGATATGCGCAATAAGATGATAGCAGATACGGAAACTTTTTTAAAAGAGTTTAATAAACCGGAAGGGTTCAAAGCCTATAGATCGTATGCCAATTTTATCCTGGTAAAAATTCCGGTAGAAATCAGGGATAGCCTTAAAAAATATCTTACCGAACGTAACATGATCGTTAAGTTTATGGCAGAAGATGGTTTGTTGAATCATTTACGTATTACTATTGGTACGCAGGAGCAAAACGAATTGCTGCTTAACATGATTCAATCTTTCTTAAGCAAAACAACTGTACAAAAGAATGAGTTGGTACTCGGAGTATAAAAAATCACTGAAGATGACAGAGGTTGAAGAATTTTTCGATCTCTTTTTTTACCGGCCACTGGCATTTGTATTGGTAAAAATTGTTTACCCTACTAATATCACACCTAACCACCTTACTATTATTGCTATTTTTACCGGCATTGCCTCAGGCTGCGTGTATGCTACAGGGTTACCCGACGCTTGTATATATGGCGCGATACTTTTCATGCTATATAATGTATTTGATTGCAGCGATGGAATGCTTGCCCGTCTGAAAAAAAATGGAACACATGCAGGAAGGATCATTGACGGAATCGCAGATTATCTGGCTACGGCATCGGTTTTTGTTGGGTTAGGAATTGGTTATCCCGATCATAAGTACAGTCATTCTTTTTGGTGGTTATTATTATTTCTGGCAGCGTTCAGCAATATGATACAATCTTCAATGGTTGATTATTACCGCAACCGTTTTTTGGATTATGTGCTGCAACGCAAAAGTACCTTTGAAGAAGACATGGATTCTTTCAGAGAGGAGTACAATTCAATTAAAGAGCAAAAAAATAAATGGCTTGACAGATGGATTCTCAGGCGATATTTCGACTATTCGGCTTTTCAGGAAAAACTTGTATCTAAAAAGAATGGCGAAAAACTGTTTGATGCAACACCGGAAGAATATTATAAAAAGAATAAAGGGTTAGTAAGGTATTGGGTTAGTATCGGCCCCACAGCACAAATAACAGCCATTATAATTTGCTCCATTGTAAACAGGTTTGATATTTATTTCTGGCTTATGATCGGAGTATTTAATGCCATCGCGGCTACAGCCTGGATTGTTCAACGTAATATTGATAAAACATTTATCCCAGTTAAGATTAAATAAATGAAAGCAGTAATATTAGCAGCAGGGATTTCTTCCCGGTTAAGGCCATTGACAGATAACACTCCTAAATGCCTGTTGAAAGTTGGCGAAAAAAGTATTCTTGAACTTACCATTGATAATATTATCGCTAATGATTTTGCTGATCTTATTATAGTAACGGGATACCTTGAAGAAAAGATCAAAAATTTTGTTTCAAATAAATACCCGGATTTAAACGTAACATACATTTATAATGAAGTGTACGGATCAACCAATAATATATATTCATTATGGCTAACAAAAGAAAGTGTATTGGAAGATGAATTGTTGTTAATGGATTGCGATATTATTTTCGATAAAGAAATAATCACTAAACTTCTCGCCTCCGAATATGAAAGCTGCCTTGCATTGAAAAGGCATAATGTGCAGGATGAAGAAATAAAAGTAAAAACCGGTGAAAATGGAAGAGTGCTTGAAATAGGTAAAGAAGTGAAATTGCAAGATGCCACTGGTGAATCTATCGGTATTGAAAAATTTGGAGTAGAAACATTGAAACAATTATTTATTATTCTTGAACGAAAGATCGTTGTTGAAAAAAACGCAAATCAATTTTATGAAGCGGCTTTCCAGGAAATGGCAGATAAAGGAGCAAATATTTATACCGTAGATACTACTGATTACATTTGTATGGAGATTGACACTATTGCAGATTTAGAGGCAGCACGACTAATACTTTTAAACCAACATTAAAAATAAATACGTTGTTAGATAGTTTAATTACAATATCTATTGTTGGTTTATTCGTTGGTTTTATTTTTTCAATGCCAATTGCAGGGCCAATCAGCATCCTGGTAACTTCCAATGCGCTTAAAGGAAGAATAAAGTATTGTAACCTTGCCACATTAGGAGCTTCGTTTGCTGATTTTGTTTATGTATTTGCAGCCGTTTACGGCCTTACAAAATTTTATGCTGCTTACAAACCTTTTATACCTTATATATTATTAGTTGGAACTTTTTTTTTAATCTATCTCGGCTATAAAATTTCAAAAACCAAAGTTGATCTTGAGCATATAGACGATAAAAATAAATTTTCTGGAAAAATAAAAAAAGAAAGAAGTGGTTTCTGGACAGGCTTCTTATTAAATTTTTTGAATCCTACTTTGTTTCTTGGATGGCTCACTTCTTCATTTATAATCATCTCAGTGGTAGCCGCTTTAGGATTTAATACAGGAGGGCTTGATAAAAGTGTTGATAATAGTTTTGAAACAATAAACAAAAAGGGCGATGATATTGCATTAAAAAATAAAACACTTTCTTATTTACATATAGATTCAACAAGATTTAAAAAGAAGGAATTTGTATCTGCACCGAAATTTCCAAAACATTTTCCTTTACTCTTAAGTGCATCCTACGCATTTTTTCTTTCGCTTGGCAGTATCATCTGGTTTTTCTACCTGGCATTTCTGTTAAATAAAAACCGGCACCGGATAAATATTAATGCGGTAAACTCAATAATCCGGATATTAGGATGGGTGTTGTGTGTATTCGGTTTATTCCTTGGTTACAAAGCAATCACCATGTTGATTTAGTTTCAGATGTAATTAACTAACTCACGCCGCTTCTTATATCAATTTTTTTTCGGACTAACGAAATGAAGTTTCTCTGCTTTGTCGAAAGGAATTATATTATTAGCGCAAGTGTCCACTTGTGTTTTGGTTTTCATCAAAATAAAAATTCACATTATTTATTGCTTTGCTGTATTTTTAATATCTGGCTGAGGCGCGTGATAGCATTAATTGAATAAGACTTCAGTTGATAATCAATTAAGAGTAAAAGCGGGTGCTTGCGATAGTATGAGTTCAGTAAATTTATTTTGAAGCGAGGGGTCGATTTCTGAATTAAAGTTGAAAAATAGTTTTAAAATTTCAAAAAATAATCTAATAATAACCAATTATGAAATTTAGTTTCTCTAAACAGTTAAAACGGTATTCCTTATTCGTAATTTTTTCAATAAGTATTTATAATACCATACAGGCGCAGTTAGTTTCATTGCCAGATTCCATTTCAGTTCAGCATAGCATTACAGCAACTGATCACAATGGATTTATTACAAAAATTAAGTTTACTAACAATGGCCATTATGCATTCAGTGGATCTGTAAAATATTCGATAAAGGATAAGTATAATAAGGTGGTTTTTACAGAGACAAAACCGGTGCAGGTGCTACCGGAAAAAGGCTATGAAACCGAGTTGGCTTTTTCAAATTATCAACCGGTAAACGAAGATATTTTTAAAGTTGATTACGAGATTAAAGAAAATAATACTTCAGCAACTGTAAAAAATGAACAGGTTTATTTAGCCAATAAAAAAGTAGATATAAAGGTAGCTGCTGAGCCAAAGGCAATAATACCTTATAAGATTAAAGCGGCTTTCTCTCCTGTTGCCTTGCAGGACCAGGTATTGAAGGGTTACATGGGAAAACGATATATGCAGAACCTGGAAGAGCGGCTTTTGAAAGTGGATGAAGATAGTATCATGAGCGGGTATTTACAAAGGCCGGGCAGTCAGCCATGGATTGGGGAGCATGTAGGTAAATACCTCGAAGCAGCCTGCAATGTCTGGAAGGTTACACACAATCATAAACTAAAAGCACAAATGGACAGGATGATGTATGAATTGGTTAATTCGCAATCGGAGGATGGTTATTTGGGAACCTATACACCGGATAATTACTGGACAAGCTGGGATGTATGGTCGCATGTTTATAATTTGTATGGATTATTGGCTTATTATACCACAACAGGCTACCAGCCTTCTCTTGAAGCCTGTAAGAGAATGGGTGATTTATTGTGTAAAACATTTGGAGATAAGCCCGGTCAACGTGATATCATTTTAGCCGGAGAGCATGTAGGAATGGCAGCAACGAGTGTGCTGGATCCGATGGTAGAATTGTACAGATATACAGGCGAAAAAAAGTACCTCAATTTTTGTTATTATATCCTGGATTCATGGAAGCAAAAAGACGGGCCAAAAATTATGGCTACATTATTGGCAACCGGAAACGTAAATAAAGTTGCTGATGGCAAAGCGTATGAAATGCTTGCGAATTTACTTGGGTTGCTAAAATTATACCGGGTTACGGGAGATACAGGATTTTTAAAACCGGTTTTAATTGCATGGAATGATATAGTAACTAACCGTTTGTATATTACAGGAACTACAAGTTCTTTTGAATATTTTAAGGGTGACGATATATTGCCTGCAGCCGATACAGATCATGTTGGCGAAGGATGTGTTACGGTTACCTGGATACAGGTAAATCAAAACCTGTTGGACATAACCGGCGAATTGAAATACATCGCGCAAATTGAAAAATCAATTTACAACCAATTGTTCGGAGCAGAAAATCCCGAATCCGGGTGCGTAAGTTATTTTACACCACTTATGGGTGTAAAACCTTTTTCGTGTAGCATTACCTGTTGCACATCGAGTGTTCCCCGCGGGATTGCACTGCTACCATATTTTACATTCGGTAATGTAAAAAACACTCCTACGTTGATGCTGTATGGCCCCGCATCTTACAAAGAAAATATTACAACTGCCGATAAAAAAAATATAGCCTTGTCTCTTCAAATTGAGAGCGGCTTTCCTTACAACGGTAATTCTGTTATAACGGTAAATACCTCTCAAACTGCATTATTTCCTCTTGCATTAAGAGTGCCTTCATGGAGCCGTTCTTTTATTGCAGAAGTAGATGGTAAAGAATATAAAGGAACCCCTAATCAATATTTAGTTATAAAACGTGTTTGGAAACCAGGTGAAAAAATAAATGTATCATTTAAAATTCCTGTTCAGGTAGTAACGGATAACAAAAATTATCCCGGTCAAATCGCCTTTGAAAGAGGGCCGCAGGTTCTGGCATTTGATAATTCATTAAATCTAAATGTAGAGCTAATAAAAAAATATCAATTTGGGACAGGCCAAAAACTAGTTGTTGAAAAGCCCGGAAGTAAAAGTGATGCTGATGTATTACCTGAACAATGGATAGGAAAACAGGCATATACTGTAAACATCATTGATAGAAAAAAGAAAGGAGCCAATCAACAATTCGTATTGGTTCCTTTTGCAGATGCAAGCCAGACGGGCGGAGATATAAAAGTCTGGATGCCTTTGGATGTAACCAATCAATCAATAAAAAGTAATTAGTGAAAAAAGATTACCGTTTGTAGCGTATAATCATCGTGAATAATTCTTTGATGGTTGTTTCAATTTTTGCTTCCATAATAATCACCTTTTACAATGCTACAAAATAATTCATAGCCAGAGCGCCAGTGATAATTAATAGTCCAAAAAATTCTCTCGTTCTTTCAATATATGGTTTGGTAGCCTGCATACTTTCCACGAGTGTCGGATGATGGTATTTAAAGACCCAATCCTTGACTCCGTCCTTAATAAAAAAAAGACGTACGGCATAAATGAGATAAAAAGAAATAGCCACAAGATAAACTACCGGGTAATATTTTCCGAATACAGCAAAGCCGCAGCATATAGATGCTACCATATAGATCGGCACCCATAACCATGCGTCTATGTCATTCAGGTTTACATAAGCGAAAGCGATAAAAACAAGGCAAAAAAAGCTATTAAGAATAATTAAAGTCATGATTAAAATATTTTGATAATAAAAGTATTTAAACTGTTATTTCGAAATACAATAGTAAATTTTTTATTTCATTTTTAATTTGAAATTAAAGCTTATTAATTTAGAAAATAATTAACTCCTGTTTTGCCCAAGGTCGAAAATTAAATTATCAGGCAGGCAGGCATTGCGTTTTCAGTAGTATTTACCTGCCGGTAGTTACGGTCGGTTCATTTGCTATAACTATAATATATACGTAAAATAACAGCTATAATAAACCGACAAATTACTATTCATCTTTAAACATCATCTTTCCCATTTTTGCATCGTGCCCATAAATATCATTGCGGAAATTTAAAGTGCCATCCTGGGTTACCCATGCCGTAAAATAAACAATGTAAATCGGGATTTTATGCTTTAGTTTAACCCAGGTATTTTTGCCACCATGTATCATAATGTTATGTATTTTTGATTTGGGCCATTCATGATTATCTCTCAGCAGATAATCTGCAAGCCTTTCGGGTTCGCCAAGCCTGATACAACCATGGCTGAATGCCCGATCTTGAAGATTGAATAAGTTTTTGGCGGGCGTATCGTGAAAGTAAATACTATAATTATTGGGAAAAATAAATTTTACCCTTCCTAAAGCGTTAAAGGGCCCCGGCCTTTGCCTGATTACAGGTAAACCATTGCTGAAGCCGGTGCGTTCCATATTATTTCTTCTGAGATAATTTCTATCCCTTCTCATCGCCGGTAATATTTCATTCCTTACTATGCTTCGGGGAATATTCCAGTACGGATTGAAAACAATATATTGCAGAGAATCAGTAAAAATAACGGTATTGTGTCCCGCTGTTCCTACTACAATTTTCATACTGAATTCCTGTTGATCTCCATTAAAAACGTGTAGCCTGAATTCAGGAATATTGGCGACCAGCCTCACGCCGCTGCTTTCATTGGGCATCCATTTAAGGCGTTCCATATTTATGAGTATTTGCTCTATCCGGTCTTTCACGGAAACATTCAATTCTTTTACTGTTTGAGATCCAAGTACGCCATCTGTATCTAATCCAAATCGTTCCTGGGCATGCTGTAGCCCCAATTCTAATTGGTTAGTAAATATAAATGAAGTGTCTTCTCCTTTGTAATCACCGGTAATGGTTAAACGCTTTTTGAGTGCAAGAATAGCTTCGCTTGAATCGCCGGGCCTGTAAACTTTATTATTTAAATTAATTGAATCCCATCCGCCCTTTTTGTCAATCTCATAGTACATAATTAGTTTGTTTCGCAGCAAAGGATAAAAACGATTAACCGGTTCCCAGTCCTCCAGTTTTGTTCCGTTTTTTGCTATTAGCGAATCAAGCAAAGACACTGCATTAATTTTCTTCTTTGGAATATGCCATTGTAATTGCAAAGGATCAATAGTGCCTTCATATTCCTCTTTTGTGAATTTAAAAAAAAGTTGGGTAAGATGAAGTTCTGTTAGTGTTACTTCCTGCGGCGTTAAAATAAAACTGTCGTCACTGAGCAATTTTTCCATCGTTGTATCCAATTTCTTATCATACTGCGATGTGTCCATATCAGCCTTTACATAAGTATTATGAAGATTATAAAAAGCCTGCGCCTGCTCAGTTAGGCCATCAGTGCTAAACCAGGCAAAATGGTAATTCCTGCTATTATAAAAATTGCGCATTTCCTCTGCCATCGAAGTTTTTAAATGATTTTTTGAAATATAATTTTCAAGCGTCATGCTGTCTAATTCCAATGATGAATATGCATTGGTCTTAGTGATGGTTGTATCTCTTTTTACGGGCAAATTTTTCTTTTCAGATGAAGAATTATTGCAACCGGTTATTGCCATAATTGCCAACACCACCATTAGAATATTTTTGATAAAAGGTAAAAGGCTTTTGTCCATTTAAAATTAAAATTTACAAAAATGTGGTTTATTTTATGTCCCTGAATATACTTGAAAAATTTAAGTTCTCATTTATTTTATTTTAAATATTCATACAAATTGATTGTTTTTTATTTGCTTTCTTTTTTTCTCATTTTGATTCTAATTTGTTGACGACTTAAAAATCTTCCTTTTTTGTTGGTTTACTGTCAGTGATATCAGGATAAGCAATTCTGAATTTATTATATTTCCGCCATGAAATATTTATTGACACTAATCTTTTGTTTCATTGCTATTATCAGTCAGGCTCAGATCGTAAATGTTGAATCTCAAAGGATTCAAAGCGACTCAACAGGGTGGTTAGGAAACTTTGGCATGTCCTTCAAACTCGATAAAAATAAAGTGCAGGTTCTCAATCTGAATACCAACGCGCAAATAGAATATAAAACACATAGAAACCTTTATCTCTTGTTAATTAATTATGATTTTCTGCAGGGAGCATCTCAAACGCTCCAGAACAATTTGTTTTTTCACCTGCGTTATAATTATAAGATGAGCAACCTGCTGCGCATGGAGGCTTTCACACAAGTTCAACACAATAGCCTCTCCGGGATCCAAAGCAGATGGCTCATTGGTGCAGGCCCCCGCTTTAAAATATCAGGGACAAAAAAACTTTCATTATATGCTGCAGCAATCGTCATGTATGCGGATGAACATGAACTGACCAATCCCGTGACACTTCATAAGAATATCCGAAACTCCAGCTACGCATCTGCCTCGTGGCGCCCTGATGACAGAGCAGAGATTACCAGCACATTATTTTATCAGCCACTTTTCAAGGATTTTTCAGATTTCAGAGTGCTTCATGAATTAAAAATAAAATTTCAGTTCACTAAAAAATTCTCATTTTTTACAATATGGTCTATTTTGTATGACAGCAAACCCGCAACTGATGTTCCCAATACCATTTATTCCTTAAAGAATGGAATTGAGTATGAATTCTGATCTGCGGGATTATTATACTGTGATTGAAATTTAGCGCAAGTGTCCACTTGTGTTTTTTAATTTCATCAAAATAAAAATCAGCCAAATTTCTTGCTTTACTGTATTTTTAATAGACTGGTTCGTAGAAAGTGAAGCGGTGAATTAATAAAATAAATAAAAGTCCAGACTAAACAATGACATTAGTATAAATCATTAATAAAATCATGGATGAAAAATAAAATTATCAAACGAATCCTTTTTAGCCTGCTGATTGTAGTCCTTACTTTTTTCTTATTGTTATCCATACCAAGATTGTGGGGAGCGCTGAATCCTGAAAAACCACCGGTTGGCTATCATTTTATGTTACCCACTTACATAGCCGTTGGGGTAGGCCTCGAAAAATTGGTCAATAAAACACCGGAGGTTCCTGGAGATATTGAAGAGATTAAAAACATTGAATATAAAAATAGTAACGGCAAATCGCTTCAGCTTGATATTTATAAACCCAGAAATCTTGTAAAACCTGCGCCCTTACTGGTTTTTATTCACGGTGGCGGATGGACGGGCGGTAAGCGGGAAGATTACTTAGTTTATCTTCTTGCGTTTGCCAAAAAGGGTTACATAACAGCCACAGTTTCGTACCGGTTGGTGAAGGACAGTGTCTATCCGGCATGTGTAGAGGATATCACTGATGCAGTACAATGGCTTTTCAAAAATGGTGATAAGTATGGTTACGATCCAGACAAGATTGCTCTCATCGGTGGTTCAGCAGGAGGGCACCTGGCACTTTTGGCCGCTTATGGTTGGCGAAAACCTGGAGCCAATAATGATACTATGGTTTCACGAAGTGCTCACAGGATCAAAGCAGTAGTTGATCTCTATGGCCCGGCTGACTTCACGACTGAATTTGCAAAAAATAATTCTACAGTAATTAATTTTCTGGGACATACTTACAAAGAAAACCCTGAGCTTTATACAGAAGTGTCTCCCGTTCACTATCTTGATAAAAACGATCCGCCAACTATGATTCTCCATGGCACATCAGACCAGACTGTACCAATCGGCCAGTCTGATGAATTGAAAAAAAAGCTGGATAGTCTTCACATTCCCAATGTTTATATCAGGCTTCCATTATGGCCGCATACCATGGATTTAGATCAACGTGTGAATAATTATTGCCAGGTAAAAATGAATCAATTTCTTGAACAATACGTGAAATGAATCTGAGTGCCATCTGTATGGCCTGACAAATAAATAGATTCGAAAAGGGTTGGTTGCTGAAAAAATGAATTTATCCCAAAAAAAGATAAATAAAATTGATAATTCAGTTTAATATTATCTTCCGAATTTTGTAGTATCCGATCACAATAAAAACAAAGGGTATGAAACAACAAACTATGGCGCCAACTATGATTCCAAACAATGAACACAAAGAAAAGCCGGGCAACCCTTCTACTGCAACAAGCAGCAAAATAAAATTGAGCGACCGCAGCAATGGCGAGCCTTTGCGTGTGTTGACTGAAGAAGACTGGAAGTTTTGGATGGATAATGGTTATGTAATTATAAAAGATGCGGTACCAAAAGAACAGGTAAAAAGAACAGCAGATTTTCTTTGGGAATTTGAAGAGAAAGATCCCAATGATCCTAAAACATGGTACGCACCTCCAAGGGCCGAAATGCAAATGAAAGAACTTACCAATACCGGTATGGTAGAAGTTTACAATCATCAATACTTATGGGATAACCGGCAAATGCCAAAAGTACACGCTGCTTTCGCAGATATTTGGGGAACTGAAAAATTGTGGTGTACCATTGACAGAGCTAATTTGAATTTTCCATTGCGGCCTGGTTTTGAATATAAGGCTTTTATTCATTGGGATTATGATCCCGATACCAAACCTCAAAATGTACAGGGTGTTTTGGCATTGAATGACCAAACAGATGAAGAAATGGGAGGCTTTCAATGCATACCGGAATTATTCAGAACTTATGATACATGGAAACTTACTCAACCCGAAAGTCGCGATCATTTTAAACCAGATACAACCGGGTTTGTGCCTGAAAAAATAAAAATGGAAGCAGGCGATTTACTGATATTCAATAGTTCGGAGCCGCATGGAATTCGCGCCAACAACAGTAAGAATAAAGTACGTATTGCCCAATATATTTCTATGATGCCGGCAGAAGAAGATAATGCAGCATTGCGCCAATGGAGAATCAATTCATGGAAAAATCGTATAGCCCCTGAAGGATATGCTTTTCCCGGCGATCCGCGCAATTGGGAACAAACAAAATATGCAACTGCTACTTTATCTCCCCTGGGTAAAAAATTACTTGGACTGGATAAATGGTAGGTAATTTTTGGTTGACGTCATCGGTTAGAGCGAAAGGTCAGAACCTTGTTTTAGGATCCTTTATACTATTTATTTACTGACCCGTAATTTTATTCGAAAATGAACACACTGATTACAAATATTTTATTACCGCAATTAAACTAAATCACTTCTCGTATTAAAATCAGAATCTCATTTATTTATAAGTTTACTGATCCAATAAATCTATCTTTTTGATATTAACTATCATCCATAAACGAAAAATTATTTTACTGGCCAAAATAGTGCACGTGGGCGTATTTCAAATTCTCGAATTGCTGTGATGCATGTATAATTTCATTGACCAAAGTAGTTCATCTTCATTTCCTTTTTATTAGTAATAATTTCCATATCAGTTCTAATAAAATCTATGATGTAAAAAATAGAAAAAGTAATAAACTTTTCTATCTTTACAACATTAAAAATCGCTTATCAATTTTAACATGCTCGAAGACAAGGAAATATCAGCCCTCTTTCATTTAATAGATGACCCTGACGATGAAGTTTTCAGGTCAGTAACCGAGCGTATTATTTCTCACGGGCGCGCCATCATTCCCAATCTTGAAAATCTTTGGGAAAACAGCCCTGATGAACAGGTGCAGGAACGAATTGAACTGATCATTCACAAATTGCATTTTCGCGACCTGGTAGAAGAATTTACTGAATGGGAAAATGGCAATTGCGAATTGTTGACTGGCGCTTTGCTGGTATCAAAATATTGCTATCCGGAAATGATTGCCACAACCACTTTGCAGGAAATTGAAA